>NZ_JBFRSC010000028.1:35422-39557 GCF_041473335.1 Vibrio sp. 10N.222.55.C7 | reverse complement strand
GAGATACGAGATACGAGATAAATGGGGAGTTTAAAAAGGTTGTTGGGATAAAACAAAGGGAAGAAAAAAAATATCGTGGCATAGCCGGGGGGACTATACCACGGGTGCCAACGACACCTTCGCTTGCTGCCGGAGTGATATAGCAAAGCCATATCACCTCTGGAATAAAATTAAAGAGAAGTAGTTTCTCTTAGATGGAGTAACTATACGTCCAGCTACTTATTTTACTTATAAAATTAACGACAGATACCTATGATAAAACCGACATTGTCTCAAGTGATTGATAATTAATGATTTGTTTTTGTTTGGGAGGGTTTGTACTAGTGAGGTAGTTCTCGCTAGTTGTTGAAAGTAACGTTTTTGACGTAAACGTTTTTAACGAAACTTACGAGTATGTATTTTCGAAAACATTGATTTCACACAATAGAATTGTGGGCATGTATGTGTATCATGGCGTTAATAACAATCTTTCTCATTATCAGTCACGAATTGGGTACTTATGAAACTCTCACAATTAGAGCAAGGAAAGGCGGCTTCTATTGTTGCACTAACAGGTTTAACACCAGACGTAAGGAAGAAACTTATGGTCATGGGTATGTTGCCAAAAACCGAGGTGACGCTTATCCGCCGTGCACCTATGGGTGATCCGCTTCAAGTTGAAGTGAGAGGTGTTTCTATCGCCATTCGTGAAAGCATTGCAGAACAAATCGAGGTTATCTAAATGGATTATCAAGTTCTTACCGTTGGTAACCCGAATAGTGGTAAAACAACACTGTTCAACGCACTGACTGGTGCTAAGCAGCACGTTGGTAACTGGGTTGGTGTCACTGTTGAAAAGAAGACGGGTTTATACTCGCACGCTGGTGATCAGTTTCAACTAACGGATTTACCGGGTATCTACGCACTAGACAGTGGTAATGATGCGAACAGCATCGATGAGTCTATCGCGTCTCGCGCTGTTTTAACTCACCCAGCAGATGTGATCATCAATGTTGTCGACGCTAACTGTCTAGAACGAAGCTTATATATGACATTACAGCTGCGTGAGTTGGGTCGCCCAATGATCGTTGTGTTGAACAAAATGGATGTATTAAAGCGCGAACGTCAGGTGATTAACCTTAAAGCACTAGAGAAAGAGCTAGGTTGCCCAGTTTTAAGCTTGTCTGCAAACGATAAAGGTCAAGTGGTTCGCTTTAAAGAGCGTCTGCATAAACTGCTTGTTCAAGGTGTGAGCCTTGACCCTATCTCTATTGATTACGATGCCGCGTTAGAAGCTCTTATCCCTTCTGTTGAGTCACAATTTGATGATGCTGACGTATCTCACCGAGCGCTAGCGATTCGTGCTTTAGAAAATGATTACTTGGTATTGAATGGTTTAGCCCCACAAACTCGCACTCAAATTGATAGCGTGCGTCTTGGTGCCGATTTCGATATTGACCTTGCTGTTGCTGACGCTAAATACACTTTCTTACATGACCTTTGTAAACGTGTTCGTCGCAGCGAAGGCAAACTAAGCCGTAACTTTACAGAGAAAGCAGACCAATTCATTTTGAACAAATGGGTCGGTATTCCTTTCTTCTTCGTTATCATGTACCTAATGTTCATGTTCTCTATCAATATCGGTAGTGCGTTTATCGACTTCTTCGATATTGGTGTTGGAGCAATATTAGTTGATGGTGGACACCACTTATTAGATGGCCATTTACCAGTTTGGTTAGTCACTGTACTTGCTGATGGTATTGGCGGCGGTATCCAAACGGTTGCGACCTTTATTCCTGTTATCGCAGCGCTTTACCTATTCTTAGCGGTACTAGAAAGCTCAGGCTACATGGCTCGTGCTGCATTTGTACTTGATAAAGTGATGCAGAAGATTGGTTTACCGGGTAAAGCATTTGTCCCACTTGTACTGGGCTTTGGTTGTAACGTGCCTTCAATCATGGCAACTCGTACTCTTGACCAAGAGCGCGAACGTAAACTAGCAGCATCAATGGCGCCGTTTATGTCATGTGGTGCTCGTTTACCGGTATACGCACTGTTCGCGGCGGCGTTCTTCCCAGGTGCAGGACAAAACGTAGTATTCGCTCTGTACATCATGGGTATCGTTGCTTCTGTATTTACGGGTTTGTTCCTGAAAAACACGATCTACCCAGGTAGCAGTGATAGCTTAGTGATGGAAATGCCAGATTACGAATTGCCGACAGTGCAAAACGTAATGTTGAAAACTTGGCAGAAGCTGAAGCGTTTCGTACTTGGTGCAGGTAAAACAATCGTGATGGTTGTGGCTATTCTTAGCTTCCTAAACTCTCTAGGTATGGACGGCAGCTTTGGTAACGAAGATAGCGAAAACTCAGTACTGTCTAGAGCAGCTCAAGTTGTAACACCTGTATTCCAACCAATTGGTATTACTGAAGAGAACTGGCCTGCAACGGTTGGTATCATCACAGGTATTTTCGCTAAAGAAGCCGTTGTTGGTACATTAAATAGCCTATATACAACGCCTTCTGATGAAGAAGCAGCTGAGTTTGACTTAGCAGCAAGCCTGCAAGAAGCGGTAATGACGATCCCTGAAAACCTAGCCGGATTGAGCTACTCAGATCCATTAGGTATTGAAGTTGGCGACTTGTCTGACTCTAATTCTGTAGCAGCTGACCAAGAAGTCGATACCTCTATCTTTGGTAACTTGAAAGACAAGTTTGTATCTGGTCATGCGGCATTCGCTTACTTAATTCTTATCCTGCTTTACACGCCTTGTGTGGCCGCGATGGGTGCTTATGTTCGTGAATTTGGTCAGACGTTTGCACGCTTCATCGCGGTTTGGACGATGGCTCTTGGTTACTTTGGTGCGACTTTCTACTACCAAGCGGCAAACTTTGCTGCGCATCCTGTGACAAGTGCAGTATGGATGGTGGCGATTGCTGGTGGTTTTGTGGTGACGTATCGCGTCTTCAAGAAAGTGGGCAGTAAGCAGAAAGCACTAGAGGTGCAAGTAGTATGATTTTAACTGAACTTCATCAATACATTGATAGCCACGGCGTTGCGGCTCGTAAAGAGCTCGCTGCAAAGTTTGGCATGAGTGAAGATGGCGTCGATGCGATGCTGAGTGTTTGGGTCAAGAAAGGGAAAGTTTCTCGCTTGGTCGATACGAATAAGCATGGTCATACAACGCGTATTCGCTACACCATCAGCAAACAAGATGGTTTGTCGCTTAACGTGATGATGTAGTTCGGTCTTCAGACTCTCGTTGAAAAAGGCGAGATTAGAAAATGACAAAGCCGCTTATCTAAGATGAGCGGCTTTTTGTTATGTGTCTTTTCTGAAGTGTTTTGCTTTAAAGCTCAATGAGATGAACTCGAATTATGCTTTCTTGAAGATAGAGCTCAGTGACAGAACGTTTTGGATACGAGTCAGGATAGCGGCTTGATCTTCTTCACTGCGCTGTTCGCCTTTTGTATTACCCCATACTGGGCCGGGCCAAGCAATGTCGTCTTTGAAGCGTGCAATATGGTGGATGTGCAGTTGTGGCACCATATTACCCAGCGCACCAAGGTTCAATTTGTCTGGTTGGAACGTTGCTTCTAATGCTTGGCTTACCGCCTGAGATTCATGTAGGAACTGCTGTTGCTCTTTCATTGGTAAGTGGTGCAACTCTTTTAGGTTGGCACGTTTTGGTACCAAGATAACCCAAGGCACTGCGTTATCTTTGTGTAGCAGGGCTAAGCTCAGTGGAAATTCGCCGATAAGTGTGGTGTCTTTCGCAAGTTGCGGGTGAAGTTCGAAGCTCATGATCTTTCCAATTAATTGTTTTACATGAGTATAAGGTCGGAGTTTGAATGTGGCTAGGGCTTACGTTCTCAATAAGCAGATTCCCTATCACGTTCGTCCCTCACTGTAGGGAATGATGGTGAGAAGAGGGATAACGATTTGGTGTGGTTTGATGGCGCATCATTGATGTTGTCTTGGATTCACTACACCTATTCTCGTCATCTCCTAGAGCGACGAATGAGCGTAATAGGAGATCTCTTGCTGTGTAGGTTAGCTAATCGCTTAAATAATCGAGTAAACAAACCTCCAGACAAAAAAAAGGTTGACGCTTTCACGTCAACCTTTCTAATTTTCTCGAATCTCGAATCTCGAA
>NZ_JBFRSC010000028.1:0-34703 GCF_041473335.1 Vibrio sp. 10N.222.55.C7 | reverse complement strand
CTCGAATCTCGAATCTCGAATCGCTTACATGCGCTCTAGAGTGTCGATACCTAGAAGCGATAGACCTTGCTTGATCGTCTTCGCTGTTAGTGCAGCAAGCTTCAGACGGCTCTGCTTAACAGCTTTGTCTTCAGCAACTAGGATAGGGCAAGCTTCGTAGAAGCTAGAGAATTGACCAGCTAGTTCGAATAGGTAGCTACACATGATGTGTGGTTGACCTTCACGAGCAACAGACTGTACTGCTTCTTCAAACTGTAGAAGTTTCGCGATAAGCGCTTTCTCTTTCTCTTCAGTGATTTTGATTTTACCTTCAAGCGAGTCCATAGAAATGCCAGCTTTAGCAAATACAGAAGCAACACGAGTGTATGCGTACTGCATGTATGGTGCTGTGTTGCCTTCGAATGCAAGCATGTTGTCCCAATCGAACACGTAGTCAGTAGTGCGGTGCTTAGAAAGGTCTGCGTACTTAACCGCTGCCATAGCAACAGTGTTCGCGATCGCTTTCTTCTCGTCTTCTGCTAGTTCTGGGTTCTTAGATTCGATTAGCTGCGCTGCACGAACTTCGGCTTCATCAAGAAGATCAGCAAGACGAACAGTACCGCCTGCACGAGTCTTGAATGGTTTACCGTCTTTACCTAGCATCATGCCGAATGCGTGGTGCTCAAGAGAAACAGATTCTGGGATGTAACCTGCTTTACGAACGATAGTCCAAGCTTGCATTAGGTGCTGGTGTTGACGTGAGTCGATGAAGTAAAGAACGCGGTCTGCGCCTAGTTCTTCAAAACGGTATTTTGCACAAGCAATGTCGGTTGTTGTGTAAAGGAAGCCGCCGTCGCGTTTCTGGATGATAACGCCCATTGGGTCACCATCTTTGTTTTTGTATTCGTCTAGGAATACAACTTGTGCGCCGTCATCTTCTTTAGCAAGACCTTGCTCTTTCAGATCCGCAACAATAGTTGGAAGCATGTGGTTGTACATGCTTTCGCCCATTACGTCATCACGTGTTAGAGACACGTTTAGACGATCGTAGTTGCGTTGGTTTTGAATCATTGTTACGTCAACAAGCTTCTTCCACATCTCTGCGCAGAACTCGTCGCCGCTTTGCAGTTTAACAACGTAGCCACGTGCTTTAACTGCGAACTCTTCGTCTTCATCGTAGAGCTTTTTAGATTCACGGTAGAAGCCTTCAAGGTCAGCAAGTTCCATTGAAACTTCACCAGACTCAGCCTGAACGCGCTCAAGGTTTGCGATAAGCATACCGAATTGAGTACCCCAGTCACCGATGTGGTTAGCGCGGATAACGTTGTGGCCTAGGAACTCAAGAGTACGAACGACCGCATCACCGATGATGGTTGAACGTAGGTGACCAACGTGCATCTCTTTCGCAACGTTTGGTGCAGAGTAATCCGCAACAATTGTTTGTGTTTCTGCTACTGCAACACCAAGGCGAGAATCAGCCAATGCTGCGTCTGCTTGTTGTGCTAGGAAAGCTTCATCTAGGAAGATGTTAAGGAAACCTGGGCCTGCGATTTCTACTTTAGAAGCGATACCGTCTAGGTTTAGAACGTCCAATACTTTTTGAGCAAACTCTCGAGGATTAGTGCCTAGTCGCTTAGCAACGCCCATAACGCCGTTTGCTTGGTAGTCACCAAATTGTGGTTTTGCAGATTGGCGAACAGCCGCAGGAGAGCCTGCAGGTGCGCCTGCGGCTTCTAGAGCCTGAGATACTTTGTCATTAATAAGTGCTTGGATATTCACACGCGTTTCCTTCAATTCAAGGATGATAAGAGTGGCCGTTATTTCGAGGTCATTAAATTGGTTAATTATGCATCTAGTTAACGATTTAATGCCGAAATGAACAACAGACACTGTTTAAGTTCACAAAAATGGCGTTAATCATACCAATTTTGTGGGGTTTCTTATAGGTCGAATTGATAGAAAATTAACATTTCCTGAGTGGTTTTTGACAATCGACTTTTAGCAAGACGCGTTTGCATGTTTAAGGAGCGAAAAGAACATAGTTATTGAGTGTTTTTTGTAAAAGCAACGCTTGTTGCAAAAGGCAAAACTGATAACATGCAGCCATTATTTGGAGAACACAGACAATGATGATGAGCCTGAAGCAAGCTGAACTAGAACCACAACAAATGATCGCCCGCCTTGATACTTTTATGGCAAAAATCGAGAGCCTAGGAAATACATTAGGTTTGGATTTAAGCTTTGCTCAAGCGGATCATATTGCGCTGCGAATCAATGACACTGAGCTAGCGAAATCTGCCCATCAAGCGTGGTCTGAGTACGGCTCTATGATTTCTGAGGCGATGATTAATGGTCGTCCAATTGTGGTGTTGGCTTTCGATGAACCCTTGCAAAGCCTTGGCTGGAAAATTGAATGTTTGGAGCTGCCATATCCAGCAGAAGGTAAGATTTACCCAAGCCAAGATTGGGAACATGTAGAGTTTGTGATTCCTTCTCATGCCCAAACAGCTGATGAGTATCTAGCGGATCTTAAAGAAACTTACCCGCAGTTCGCTGCTAACTTTGAAACGCTGGGTGAGCAAGGCGTTAAGATCAAACTCTCTAGCCCGAAAGGCGAGGGTGAACGCTTGAATAACCCAACAGTGGCTTTTAAACATCAAGGGATTTGCATCAAGCTGCATCCACACTCTTTGAAGAAGATTGTGGAATCAGAACAGGCTTAATTTGAATAGAGAGTTGCTAGGAAAGAGATTCCTGATCTCGCCTTGGCTCGTCGGAATGACGGGGTGTTCGATGAAATTTTCCAGAGTCTATCTTTGGATAGTGACAGACTGAGCGTTCGAGAGCGTATGTTAGAGCCTATAGCTCGAAGGTTCATCACCGAGTTCGTCATTCCCGATAGCGACGAAGGAGCGTAGTCGGGAATCTCTCAAAGCGAGTCTGATCATCAGATACAAAAAACGCGCGATGGGCTTTCCCTATTGCGCGTTTTTTATTGGGTTCTAACTGGAAGTCTTACCGGAAATCGAATATCCGATTTACAGAATTACAGTCTTGTTGCCGTAAACAAACACATGATCATTGATCACCTTGTTTAACGCCTTACTTAATACATTCTTCTCTACGTCACGACCGGCTTGTGCCATGTCTTTCGCGCTGAAGTTGTGATCCACAGGGATAACATCTTGCTTGATGATTGGACCTTCATCCAAATCATTCGTCACAAAGTGTGCCGTTGCGCCAATGATCTTCACGCCGCGCTCATACGCTTGTTGGTATGGCTTCGCGCCAATAAATGCTGGCAAGAAGCTGTGGTGGATATTGATGATCTTGTGGTGGTATTTTTCAACAAAACCTGGTGTCAGCACTCGCATGTACTTAGCCAAAACAAGGTAATCCGCCTCGTACTGGTCAATCACTTCTAGCATCTTCTTCTCATGTTCTTCACGGTTTAGCCCTTCGTGAGAAACATGGTGGTAAGGGATGTCAAAACGCTCGGTTAGGCTTTGTAGAATGTCGTAGTTACCGACAACGGCCGCAATTTCAACGTCTAAGCTGCCATCGAAGTTCTTCATTAGAATGTCGCCAAGGCAGTGTGCTTCCTTGGTCACGAGTATCACAACACGCTTGCGAGACGAATCAACAAGCTTACGTTTCGTATTTGGTGGCAGGGCTTGGTCTAAATCGGCAAGCAAGGTTTCATCATTGAAATAGCCTTCCAGCTCGGTGCGCATAAAGAAGTGGCCACTTGTGTTATCTACGAACTCATTGTTGTGAATAATATTGAGTTGGTGCTTATAACAAATATTGGTGATCTTAGAGATGAGGCCCGGGGCATCAGTACAATGTGTTAGTAAAGTTTTTCTTTCCATTTGCATCTTACTTCCATGAAATGTTGCACTTATTATATGAAATAGGGATTCTTCAAATTTAATGCAGGCCGTCGAACGGTGAACTGAGCCGCAATATCACCGTTATAATTAATCTATTATCAAGTTGGTTTCAACAAATTCTGCTGCTGATTTATCGCTTTGATAAATTGTTTGATATAGAAATATCAGTTTTTAGATAGAAAAACAGGCAGAAGCTTCATTTTTAAAAGTTTTGACCGTAGTACGCATTTGAACTTCAACCGAGGCATTTACGCCTTGGCCAAAAATAGAGGTGATACTTATGGATAAAGAGTTACTAGCCAAAAAACTGTACTGCAAGCGAGTGAATTCATTGGCGAGAGGTACCGAATTAGATGGTCATGTTCTAGATGAAATGTGGGAAAGTAAGACCTCACCAACCGATGCAGCGAAAGCCATACAGCCTGGTGATAACCATTTTGAAGGTGCTCCTTGGCTATCACGTTATCTCAGTCGAAAATAAAAACGATTCTCTAATTCCTACTTCTTCAATTCTTACCTTCAAGGTAACTTAAGCCACGTCAAGCCAAGCCAAACACCTCCGGTGCGAAGTCATTCTTGATTCGCGCCGGCTCACTAAACCTGCCATAATTCTCCTTCTCTTTTTCTAAACTTCGTACTCTATGATATCTAAAACGTTTTCTGCTGATGGCGCTCTGGGCAAAGCTATCCCTGGGTTTCAACCAAGACAAGCTCAGTTAGACATGGCTGAAGCGGTTTCACAAGCTATTGAAAATCAAAGCCAGTTGGTTGTTGAGGCTGGAACAGGTACTGGTAAGACGTTTGCTTACCTAGTGCCTGCGCTGCTTAGTGGCAAGAAAACCATCATTAGTACGGGGTCTAAAAACCTTCAAGAGCAGCTGTTTCACCGAGATTTACCCTTGATGGTCGATGCGCTTGGCTTTTATGGTCAAGTTGCGTTGCTCAAAGGACGTTCAAACTATTTGTGTTTGGACAGACTCAGCCGCCAAATGATCGAGAGTCATGGTGCTCATACCGATCCAACGCTGCTGGCTCAGTTAGTCAAAGTTCGTAGTTGGTCGTCATCCACTCAAACGGGTGATTTAGGCGATTGTGATGATATCGCTGAAGACAGCCCGGTTATTCCAACCATTACCTCGACCAATGATAATTGCTTGGGTAAAGAGTGCCCAAGCTATACCGATTGCTTTGTGCTTAAAGCGCGTAAAAAAGCGATGGATTCCGATGTGGTGGTCGTAAATCACCACCTTTTCCTAGCTGATTTGGCGATCAAAGAAACCGGATTTGGCGAATTGATACCTGAAGCTGACGTGTTTATTTTCGATGAAGCACATCAACTTCCTGACATCGCCAGCCAGTACTTCGGACAATCGGTTTCCAGTCGACAGATCCAAGAGTTAGCCAAAGACATTGAAATTGCTTACCGAACTGAAGCCAAAGACATGCGTCAGCTACAGAAAGTAGGGGATAGGCTCGTTCAATCGTCAGCCGATCTGCGTATTGTGCTTGGTGATACCGGCTTTCGTGGTAACTGGCGCGAAGCTTTGAAATCCGAGTCGATTGCACGCGAGTTAGTTCGTTTGCAAGATGCTCTGCAACTTGCTGTTGATGTATTGAAGTTAGCACTTGGGCGAAGCCAGCTGTTAGATACCGCTTTCGAACGCGCAAATATGATTAAGTCGCGTATCGAACGTGTGTGCGATGTGTCGATCACTGGCTATTCGTATTGGTATGACACTACACCGCGCCACTTTGCTCTGCACATCACGCCTCTTTCGGTTGCCGATAAATTCCACGAACAAATCGAGCTTAAACCGGGTGCTTGGGTGTTTACTTCAGCAACGCTAGCGGTGTCGGATGATTTCGAACACTTTACTTCTCGATTAGGGTTAAAACCGTCGTCACAGTTTTCACTGCCGAGCCCGTTTGATTATCCGAATCAAGCGCGCTTGTGTGTGCCTCGTTATCTTCCAGAACCGAATAGCCCCGGTCTCGCGGATAAGCTAGTAAGAATGCTGACTCCTGTGATTGAGCAAAACCAAGGCCGCTGTTTCTTCTTGTGTACTTCACACAGCATGATGAAAGAGTTGGGGGAGCGATTCCGTGAAACCCTCTCGGTTCCCGTTCTATTGCAAGGTGAGACAAGTAAGCAAAAAACCTTAGCCGAATTCATGGAATTAGGTAACGCATTGCTGGTGGCTACAGGTGCTTTCTGGGAGGGGATAGATGTTAGGGGCGACGCATTAAGCTGTGTTATCATCGATAAATTGCCCTTTACAGCCCCTGATGACCCTTTACTTAAGGCTCGAATCGAGGACTGTAAGCTAAAAGGGGGTGATCCTTTTGCACAAGTACAGTTACCAGACGCAGTGATTACCTTGAAACAAGGTGTTGGCCGATTAATACGTGATAAACGTGATAATGGCGCTTTAATTATTTGCGATAACCGCTTGGTGACCCGCGATTACGGTGGTGTGTTTTTGGCGAGTTTACCGCCTATCCCACGTACCCGTGACTTAGGGATCATTAAAGAATTCTTAGCTAAAGACCATTCAACCGCTGCTGAGTAATTGGCATTGTTGAGCTTAGCCATTATTTTTAGATTAGATAACGAATATTTGAGACACGAATGAGCGCGAAAATTCTTGCAGTAGATACCGCAACTGAAAACTGTTCAGTTGCACTAGTAATGGGTGACCAGGTGTTCGCACGTAGCGAAGAGGCTCCTCGAGACCATACGAAAAAAATTCTACCTATGGTTGATGAAGTACTGAAAGAAGCGAATGTCGCTTTAACCGATATCGACGCAATCGCGTTTGGCCAAGGTCCAGGCAGTTTCACGGGTGTGCGTATTGGTATTGGTATTGCTCAGGGCTTGGCTTTTGGTGCGGATTTACCAATGATTGGTGTCTCTACACTGGCAGCGATGGCGCAAGGCAGCTACCGTAAATTTGGTGAAACTCATGTAGCAACAGCGATTGATGCGCGTATGAGCGAAGTGTACTGGGCTCGTTACAGCCGCGAACAAGATGGTCGTTGGACTGCGGTTGATGCCGAATGTGTAACGCCACCAAGTGAACTGGCTGCGCAGTTAGAAGCAGATTCTGAAATATGGGCGAAAGTCGGTACCGGCTGGGAAGCTTATGCCGAGCATATGGATACACTTGCGATCAACACCAAAGCGTGTGAAGTGCTATTCCCAGAAGCTCAAGATATGGCGTTCCTTGCTCAATTTGCTTATGCAGAAGGTAAAGCGGTTGCAGCAGAAGAATCTGAGCCAGTTTATCTTCGTGACAAAGTGACTTGGAAGAAACTGCCAGGTCGCGAATAATTTTTACAAGGTTCTGATGCAAATTAGGTCTAAATGCGTATTATTTAGATTTGAGAGGGCAGATATTTAGTCATGGTATCAATTAACAACTTACCTCCTTCTTCGATAGGCAGCACGTCTAAGCCGAATCGAATTAAAAAGAAGGAGCAGGCAAAAAAATCTGATGCTAGCACTGCGGTTGGGCAACCGACTAAGGTCGCTAATGCTGTTTCTCACTCTATTCGTCAAGTTAAAGAGTCTGAACTACACAAGGCTCAAATCCAGTATGATCTTCCAGAAGGCCGAGGACGTAAGGCTATGGAAGAGTATATGGATGTAATGAATCAGGCGAAGAAAGAAGAACTTGCAAAGCTTATCGGTGTCGATATCTACATCTAGAGCTTCTTATTAATGCCTGTTTAAGGACCAGAACCATGTCAAATTATCTCTCTAAATTACGCTTAATAGCCCTTTCTCTTGGTGTCTTGGTACTTGCCGGGTGTTCATCACTTCCTAGCGAACTTGAAGCAAAATCAGAGCCTGTAATTAGTGATTACCAACAGTGGGTCGACCAACTACCGGAGGCGAAAAGTGTTCGATTGGGTGGCGTTATCTCTAAAGTAACCAACTTGAAAGATAAGACTCGAATCGAAGTTGCTAATATGCCGATTTCGAGTAGCGGTAAGCCAGACCTAGACGCAGAGCCAAGCGGACGTTTTGTTGGTTATATTGAAGGGTATGTTGAGCCTCTAAGTTTTGCAGAAGGCCGTCTGATTACACTGGTTGGTCAGTCAAGCGGAAGTGAAGATGGAAAAATAGGGGAATACCCTTACATCTTCCCTGTGATGAAAGTGGACAACCAACGACTGTGGAACATCACTGAGCGTGTTGTTGTTAACGATTTTGCACCAACCTACTACTCGTGCAGAAGTTTACATTGTCGCAGTTTTCAAACGATGCCAAGACAAGGTCGAGTGATACAGGACGTAGAGTAATTAACTTTTTAGACGTTGATTGCGCAAACAGATGGAACTAAGTGTTTGATGATTGAAAAGTCATACTCCCTCGCGAGCGGGACGCTTGCAACACAACAGATTGGCAACCCACAAACGACCGCAACGACGGTCGTTTTTATTCATGGGTGGTTGGATAATTCGTCCAGCTTTAATCCGGTTATGCAGCAAGTCGCCAAGTTTGCGCCCAATGCTCACCTTGTTGCTATCGATCTCTTCGGACACGGCTTCTCGTCGCACAAATCGGGAAGTTACTACCCATTTCATGATTATATTGATGACTTGCATCAGTTGGTGACTAAATTATCGCCAAACAGACTGGTACTGGTAGGACATTCACTTGGTGCATTGATCGCAAGTTGCTATAGTGCCGCCTTTCCTGAAAAGGTGTCAGGATTAATTCAAATTGAAGGTCACGGACCTCTTTCAGAAGCTCCCCAAGAAACGGTTTCTCGCTTGAGAGATGGGGTACTCAGTCGTCTTCGACAGCGAAGAAAGCCTTCACGTCCTCTGGCAAGCCTTGAGGATGCTATTAAGCTGAGAGCTCACGCCAATCAAATCAATGCTGAATTAATTGCTCCTATTGTCGAGCGAGGAATTGTCGAGTTAGATAACTCTTGGCAATGGCGATGCGACCCTAACCTAAAATGTGACTCGTTATATCGAATGTCACAGGCGCACGCTGAAGCGATCATGGCGGCTATTGAATGCCCTCAATTAATAGTTTTAGGAAATGATGGATTCCGACATTTGCAGCATAATCGCTACAAATCAGCCCATAGTTCTCTGAATATAGAGACTGTTCCTGGCGGACATCATTGCCATTTAGAGAGCCCGGAGCTAGTTTCAGAGCTAATTCTTGGTGTAGTTAACAAAATTTAAACAAGTGTTTGAGCCTTTTAGTGCTCATGCACTAAAGCTGTGCTGTAATACCGCAATGATAAAAAGCGGCGAAGCAGTCGTCAGCTGATAAACGAGGAGTAACATAGTGGACAAACCTTGGCTTTCACGTTATCCAAGTGACGTACCAGAGACGATCAACCCAGATCAGTACCCATCTCTTATTGAAATGTTCGAACAGTCAGTACAGAAGTACGCAGACCAACCAGCATTCGAGAACATGGGGTCTATCATGACATTCCGTAAGCTTGAAGAGCGCAGTCGTGCTTTTGCTGCTTACCTGCAGAATGATCTAAAACTGAAGAAAGGCGATCGTGTCGCGCTGATGATGCCAAACCTGCTGCAATACCCAATTGCACTCTTTGGTGTACTGCGTGCCGGTATGATTGCAGTGAACGTCAACCCACTGTACACACCTCGTGAGCTTGAACATCAACTGAACGATTCTGGTGCAAAGGCGATTGTTATCGTATCTAACTTTGCGAGCACGCTAGAGAAAGTCGTTGATAACACGCCGGTTAAACACGTTGTTCTAACTAGCCTAGGGCAAATGCTGCCACGCGCGAAAGGGACAATTGTCGACTTTGTAGTGAAATACGTAAAAGGCATGGTGCCTAAGTATGATCTGCCGGGTGCTATCTCATTTCGAAAAGCACTGCATAAAGGCCGTCGGCTACAGTACGTGAAGCCATTTATGGCGGGTGATGACATCGCGTTCCTACAGTACACTGGTGGTACAACAGGTGTAGCTAAGGGCGCAATCCTAACGCACCGCAATATGATTGCGAACGTACTTCAAGCGAAAGGGGCTTACGGTCCTGTTCTGCAAGAAGGCCGCGAGTTGGTTGTAACAGCACTGCCGCTTTACCACGTATTTGCACTGACCGTGAACTGCTTACTGTTTGTTGAGATGGGTGGTCGTAACCTTCTAATTACTAACCCTCGTGATATTCCAGGTTTCATTAAAGAGCTACAAAAGGTTCCGTTTACCGCGATTACTGGCGTAAATACCCTGTTCAATGCGTTGGTAAATAACGAAGATTTCCATGAATTGGATTTCAGTAACATGCGTTTATCTGTTGGCGGCGGCATGGCGGTTCAACGCGCTGTTGCTGAGCAATGGAAGAAAGCAACAGGCGTTCACCTATTGGAAGGCTATGGGTTAACCGAGTGTTCACCACTGGTAACGGGTAACCCATACGATCTAAAAGACTACACAGGTGCAATCGGCCTACCTGTACCATCGACAGAAGTTCGTATTGTTGATGATGAAGGGAAAGTAGTAGGCAATGACCAAGTGGGTGAGTTGCAGGTTCGTGGCCCTCAAGTGATGCAAGGTTACTGGCAGCGCCCTGAAGCGACTAAAGAAGTGATCGATCAAGACGGTTGGCTATCTACAGGTGACATCGTTAAGTTTGATGATGAAGGCTTGTTGTACATCGTAGACCGTAAGAAAGACATGATTCTTGTGTCTGGATTCAACGTTTACCCGAACGAGATTGAAGACGTAGTGGCTCTGCATGGCAAAGTGTTAGAAGTAGCAGCTATCGGCCAGCCTCATGAAGTGTCTGGTGAGTTAGTTAAGATCTACGTGGTTAAGCGTGACCCTAGCCTAACCAAAGAAGACATTATCGCGCACTGTCGTGAGCACCTAACGGGTTACAAGATCCCTAAATTAGTCGAGTTCAGAGATGATCTTCCAAAGACTAACGTAGGTAAGATCTTACGCCGCGTACTGCGTGAAGAAAACGATGCAGAACTTGCGAAACGCGCTAGCAAATAATTAGCCCGTTTACGCGAAAGTACTGCACCATAACCATTGAGGCGCTTAATCTAAGCGAGCGCTGAAAAATGGTGTTAGAATGCCGACAGTTAATGTCGGCATTTTTGTATCCGGCGATCAAATAGAAACCAGTGAGAGTTTTTGTGGATTATCAAATCATTACCCAATTGAAAGACCTTGAGCGAGTTTGCCAACAAGCACGTGAAGCCGATGTCGTTATGCTTGATACGGAGTTCGTTCGTACAAGAACCTATTACCCTCAATTAGGCTTGATTCAGTTATTTGATGGTGAAACGCTGTCACTGATTGACCCTATTGCTCTTGGTGAAATGACACCATTTGTTGGATTGTTGAAAGATGCTTCTGTTCTGAAAGTACTGCACGCTTGCGGTGAAGATTTGGAAGTGTTCCAGAACGCATTCGGTTGTACGCCAACTCCAATGGTCGACACACAGATCATGGCGGCTTTCTTGGGTCATGGTTTATCAACAGGCTTTGCTGCTCTGGTTTCAGAGTTTGTCGGTGTCGATCTCGATAAGAGTGAATCTCGCACTGACTGGCTAGCGCGTCCGCTTTCTCAAAAGCAATTGGACTACGCGGCGGCAGATGTGCATTACCTGATGCCAATGTACAACAAGCTTCTTGAAAAAGTGATGGAAGCTGGCTGGTGGGAAGCGGCTCAACAAGAGTCTGATTTACAAGTTGCCAAGCGCATCCGTAAAGTAAACCCAGATACTGCCTACCTTGATATTAAAGGGGCATGGCAGCTTAAACCTAAGCAGCTAGCGATCTTACGACCTCTAGCAACTTGGCGTCTAAAAGAAGCAATCAAGCGCGATTTAGCGCTGAACTTTGTCTTCAAAGAACAAGACCTATGGGCTGTGGCTCGTTTCGCGATGAAAGATCCTAAGCACATGGAGCAAGAAGGTTTTGATTACCGCTCTGTACGCCGCCATGGTGCGAAGATTAGCTCAATCGTTAAGTTGGCGGAACACACGCCTGAAGAAGAGTACCCAGCACCAGTAGAACGTTTAATGGACTTCCCTGGCTACAAGCAACTTTTCAAAGTGCTGAAAGATGAAGTGAAAACAGCATCACAGCACAGCGGTTTGGCTACGGAATTCTTAGCATCTAAGAAGCAACTTAACCAAGTGTTAAGCTGGGTGTGGAAGCACGATCGTAACCCAGAAAAACTGCCTGATGTTATGCAAGGCTGGCGTTTAGATCTGGTTGGCGAAAAGCTGAATAAAGCGATTAAGTAACCTGTTCTTGTTCTAAGAGTTAGCCAGTTACAGATATAAAATGCAGACACAAAAAAGAGAGCCTAGGCTCTCTTTTTTATTTAATCTGCTGACTACTTACAAGATAACGAAGATCACTTATCGTCTTCTGGTAGCTTAACATTCAGCTCTAATACTGAGATGTCGTCATCTTTGTGTTCGAACGTCAGATCAACCATTGATGGATCTACCTCAACGTACTTTGCAATACACTTCAAGATGTCTTCTTTCAGTTGCGGTAAGTACGATGGAGCAGGGTCGTCATGACTGCGGCGCTCAGCAACAATGATCTGCAAACGCTCTTTGGCTAGGTTTGCGGTCGTCTTTTTCTGTGGTCTGAAAAACTCTAGTAATGACATTGCGTATTAGCCCCCGAACAGTCTTTTGAAGATGCCTTTCTTCTGTTCCGTTAAGAAACGGAAGTCCACTTGGCTACCTAGTAGTCGCTCTACAGTATCATTGTAAGCCATACCTGCGTCGGTTGCTTCGTCAAAGATAACTGGAACACCCTTGTTCGATGCATTCAGTACCGCTTGGCTCTCTGGAATCACGCCCAGTAGAGAGATGTGTAGGATCTCTTCAACGTCTTCAACACTTAGCATCTCACCTTGAGTTACGCGTGCTGGGTTGTAGCGAGTCAGTAGAAGGTGTGTTTTCACTGGCTCTAAGCCGTCTTCTGAACGACGAGATTTAGAGTCAAGAATACCTAGAATACGGTCTGAGTCGCGTACAGAAGAGACTTCAGGGTTAGTCGTTACAATCGCTTCATCAGCAAAGTACAACGCCATTAGAGCGCCTTGTTCGATACCCGCAGGAGAATCACAGATGATGAAATCAAAGCCCATTTCATCTAGCTCATCAAATACGCGACGAACACCGTCTTTGGTTAGTGCATCTTTATCACGAGTTTGAGAAGCAGGAAGAATGAACAGGTTCTCTGTGCGCTTGTCTTTGATCATCGCTTGGTTCAGCGTAGCTTCACCATTGATAACGTTAACGAAATCGTAAACGACACGACGCTCACAACCCATGATTAAATCTAGGTTACGCAGACCGATATCAAAGTCGATAACTGCGGTTTTCTTCCCTTTTAAAGCCAGACCTGAGGCAATAGCTGCACTAGAGGTCGTTTTGCCTACCCCGCCTTTACCTGACGTTACAACGATAATGCGTGCCATTCTGTTTTCCTTTTATTTCTCTTATATTGCGAGGACATCAACGTGTAATACATCGTTTGCCATACTGAACATGGTTTTCTTCTGCCAGTACTCGCTTTCAATTTGATCGCTGAGCCAGTAATTTCCAGCAATGGAAACCAGCTCGGCTTGTAAATCATTACAAATTATTTTTGCTTCAGTTTGACCACTTGCACCGGCAATAGCACGGCCACGTAAAGTGCCACGAATATGGATACTGCCATCGGCAATCACTTCTGCACCGGCACTTACATGGCTAAGAATTAGCAAATCACCATCTTTGGCATAAACTTGCTGACCAGAACGAATTGGGGTTCGAACCACCTTAATCGGTGCCATCTTAGCGGGAGCTTGAGATGGCGACTTGCTTGCCGTCATCACTGCAAAACCGGCTTCTTTAGCGAGGTTTTGCATTCGCTTATCAGAACAGCCTGCCACACCAACCGGGATCATGCCCGCTTGAGATATACCATTTTTAAGTTGCACAAAATCGATATCGCCCGCGACTTTACTGATGTTGATAACAACAGGTGCGGCAGCGAAAAACGTAGGTGCTTGGTCTACTTTCTCTTGAAGAAAAGAGACTGCATTTTCGACTTGATCATCGGATAAGTGCAAAACAGATAGCGTAAAGCTGCTACCTTTTAGATCTGGGTTACTAGACATCGAAAAACTACAGGACCTCAATAGCGGATTAGTACAATTTCTTTATCAATAAAATAAAGGGCATTGCCTGAAACTAGGTTTATCATGTTATATTCCCAAACCAAGCACAGCAAGTAATCTTGTTGTCAAATGGACGTTTTGTTCCCAATATTTCCCTAACATAAACTATTGATCTCGCAAGTGAGAGTTTTGTAGTCATAATCAATTAAAAGGTTTGTCATGCTGTGTTCTATATATAAAAGCTCAAAGAAAGAAGGAACATACCTTTATATCCCTAAGAAGGATGATTTTTCACAAGTTCCTGACGCATTGATGCAAATGTTTGGTAAACCTAGTTTTGTAATGGTAATTAAAATGGACGGCCGTAAACTGGCTCAAGTGAACATCGATAAAGTGAGAGAATCACTGAACACCGATGGTTTCTTTTTGCAGGTTCCGCCACCACCAGTTAACGAACTTGAGCTTCATAAAGAGCGTAAAGCTCAAAATAAAGGTCAAGACGAAGAGTGATAGCCACCTCAATTCAAGGAGGAGTGATCGTTGAGTAAATTTTCGAAAACCATATTGGCTGTGTCGGCATTACTATTGGGTAATAGCCTGACCATTGGCTCGGTTCAAGCTGAAGAGCTTAGCTTTGAGCAATATGTGGAAAAACTAAAGCAACAAGGTCGTGAAGAAGGTATTTCTGAAGCGATCATTGATGAAGCTTTTGATGGTGTGACGTTTAAGCCAAGAGCGGTAAAAGCCGACAAAAACCAACCTGAAAAGAAACTGACTCTGGATGAATACATTCCACGTGCGGTTCCTGACTGGAAAGTGAAGCAGGCGAGATCACTCTATAAGAAACACTACACAGCGTTAAAGCGTATTGGTGATGAATATGGTGTCCAACCAAGATTCATTGTCGCGCTATGGGGCGTTGAGAGTAATTTTGGTAAGTTCACGGGCAATTACAGCGTTATCGACGCCCTAACGACCATGGCTTATGAAGGACGCCGAGAAGCTTTCTTCCGTAGCGAAGCGATGGCGGCATTGAAGATTCTTGATCAAGGCCATATTGCACCAAAAGAGATGAAAGGCTCTTGGGCTGGTGCGATGGGTCAACCTCAGTTTATGCCAAGCTCATTCTTAGCTTACGCCGCTGATGGCAGTGGTGATGGCAAGAAAGACATTTGGGGCACTGAAGAAGACGTATTTGCTTCGGCGGCCAATTATCTCAGCCAATCAGGGTGGGATGACAAATATACTTGGGGTCGTCAGGTTCATGTTCCGTCAACTGTGTCGATCGATTTACAAGGTCGAGACGAAGACAAAGCGAAATACTTAAAAGAGTGGTCTGAACTCGGTATTAAACGCTATGACGATCGCCCACTGCCAACACTTGATGAAGACATTAAAGCTTGGTTAATCATGCCGGATGATGAAACCGGACGTTCGTACCTCATTTATAACAACTACAATGTGTTAATGAAGTGGAATCGTTCTTACTACTTTGCTTTGGCAGTAAGCCATCTAGCCGACAGAATTAAGTTTGATTAACAGACCTAAGTCGCTTTGAATAGCATTTGGCCTACCATAGGCAGAACGAACTAAAGGACTCTTCGGAGTCCTTTTTGATTTTATATTTCAGAGATTTAATAAGGTGATCTTGTGCTAACAGATAGAGCTGCACAGATGGTGATATTCCATGCGCTGATCAAGCACGAAGGCTTTACCAGTGCTGCAAAAAGCTTGAACGTTTCGGTGTCCCATATCAGTAAGCAAGTCGCTTTGCTTGAAGACTCTATAGGCATCAAGCTGGTGCAAAGGACAACACGAAGCTTAACGCTCACTGAAGCGGGAGACGTGTTCTATCAACATTGTGAGCAGCTGTTTAACACGGTGAAAGCAGCTCAGATGGATATGGACAGCCAGCGCGATGATATCTCTGGAATACTACGCGTCGGGTTGTCGCAGTCATTTGGCACACTCCATATCATTCCGGCGATTGATCAACTCAGACAGCTTTATCCTCAATTGAGAATCGAGGTCCACTTGTTCGACTATAAGGTGGACATGATTGAAGAGCGATTGGATCTCTGGATCACCAACAATGAAGACTTGCCTGAAGGTTACATTGCGCAGCGTTTAGCAGACAGCCAGTTTGTGGTGGCTGCGTCACCGGATTATCTGATTAAGGCCGGGACGCCACATGTACCTTCCGATTTGATTGACCATAACTGTCTTATCTATCGCAGCCGTGAACGAGATTACACATCGTGGGCGTTTGATAACGGGCAAGAAAACCTCAGCGTCAAAGTCGCGGGCGATTACTCAGTCGATTTGGCTGAGGCAGTGCGAGACGCGGCAGTATCAGGGTGGGGTGTTGCTTATTTGGCGACTTACTTAGTGAAAGAAGAGTTTAGAACGGGCAAGCTCATTCAAGTATTGCCAGAGTGGAGAGCCAGTCAGCTGATGCCATTCTATGCCGTTTACCCGAGCCGAAAGAATATGCCGAAGAAGCTTTCGGCAGTGATTGAGTTCATTAAAGATCATATCGGGTCGCCGACGTATTGGGACAAAAACCTCAAAACTTGCGTTGAACTGCATCGCTAACTGTTTCCTAATCTATAAATATAATTTCCATATGGAAAAAGTACGCTTTTTAATCAAAGTTAATTATTAAAATTCAATAACTTAATTATACTCATAGTTAAATCGTGATTACCCCAACATCACATTAACAACCTCAGCTTGCCGCAAACGATTTCCTCTATAGAATGCGTCGCCTTTCCTACCTACAACTTTTAGGTTGACGCACATGGCTTCCCTACTTGGAATTATCACTATTTTAGTTGCCGCTTGGTTACTATCTACGGACAGAAAAAATATTCCACTAAGAACAGTCTCTTTGGCTTTCTTATTACAAATCTCATTCGCGCTATTGGTTCTGTATGTACCAATGGGTAAAGAAGCGTTGAATGCAGCCACAGGTGCGGTATCTAGCTTGATCAACTACGGTCAAGAGGGGATTAACTTCCTATTTGGTGGCTTAACGAATAACGGATTTGTTTTCGCGATTAATGTTCTCGGCATCATTATCTTTTTCTCTGCACTGATTTCAGGCTTGTACCACATCGGCTTTATGCCAAAGGTGATCAACCTTATTGGTGGTGCGCTACAGAAATTCTTGGGCACAGGTCGTGCGGAATCACTGTCTGCGACTGCCAATATCTTTGTCGGCATGATTGAAGCGCCATTGGTGGTTAAACCTTACTTAAAGCACATGACGGATTCACAACTGTTTGCGGTGATGGTGTGTGGTTTGGCGTCTGTAGCTGGTGGTACGTTAGTGGGTTATGCATCGCTTGGCGTTGACCTAAACTTCCTGATCGCTGCGGCATTCATGTCTGCACCAGCCGGTCTATTGATGGCTAAAATCTTAGTACCTGGCAGCCCAGATGACGCTCAAGAAAATATTGAGTCTGACGTTGAAATTCCACGAGCAACAAACGTCGTTGAGGCAATGGCAGATGGGGCTATGTCTGGACTTCGTATTGCCGTTGCAGTGGGTGCAACACTTCTTGCCTTTATCAGTGTGATTGCAATGCTAAATGGCTTGTTAGGTATCGTTGGCGGCTGGTTTGGCGTAAACCTAAGCTTCGAACTTATCCTAGGTTATGTATTCGCACCCGTTGCATGGCTGATCGGTGTACCGTGGTCTGAGGCTGTGGTTGCAGGCTCATTGATCGGTAACAAGATTGTCGTGAACGAGTTCGTGGCTTTCATCCAGTTAATGGACGTAAAAGACGCACTGAGTGAGCATTCACAAGCGATCGTAACTTTCGCTCTATGTGGCTTTGCTAACATCTCTACCATGGCGATTCTTATCGGTGGTTTGGGCAGCTTAGTTCCAGAGCGTCGTTCTTTCATCTCACAATATGGCTTCAAAGCAATTTGTGCAGGTGTGTTTGCTAACCTAATGAGTGCTGCTATTGCTGGTGTTGTACTTTCTCTATAGTTAACTGATCATGACTTTACTCCCCCTATAGTAAAGTGACTGATTAATCACAATAATATTCGGTTAGCGTGAAAAAGAGAGCCTATAGTGTAAGAACGTAGGCTTTCTTATTTCATTGAATAGTTTGTACCACAGGGTGTGGTGCAAACCTTTTAGGGGCACAAATGGATTTGTCGATTACTTCTTCTTTGGCGTTAATTGGACTCTTGTCTTTAGCTTGTCAGCAGCTCGGCTGGCGTTTACGTCTTCCCGCTATTCTTCCTTTGCTTATCGTTGGCCTGCTATTAGGTCCCGGTCTAAAGATCCTTAATCCTGATGCCATTTTTGGTGGTGTACTGTTCCCGTTGATTTCATTAGGGGTCGCCATCATTCTGTTTGAAGGTGCATTGACTCTTAATTTCAAAGAAATCAGAGGCCATGGCCGCATGGTGACTCACTTAGTGAGTTTCGGCATGTTGATTACATGGGCGTGCATCGTGGTGGGGGCTTATTATTTTGTCGATTTCAGTTGGCCATTGGCGGCGTTGTTTGCTGCATTAGTCGTGGTGACTGGCCCAACGGTGATTGTTCCCATGCTGCGCAGCATTCAACCCAAATCTTCGCTAGGCAGTATCTTGCGCTGGGAAGGGATAGTGATTGACCCGATTGGCGCTCTGTTTGCCGTTCTCGTTTACGAATACATTGTCTCTTCAGCCGATCCTACAAGCCATGTTCTGTCAGCTCTGGGCCTGACGTTAGTCATAGGTTTAGGCTTAGGGATCATCGGTGGCCATTTGATTGCCAAGATGCTGCAAGGGCATTGGGTACCGCACTATTTACGTAATGTGGCTGTGCTGACGCTAATGTTGGCGGCGTTCTCGTTTTCTAATGATCTGAGTGAAGAATCGGGTTTATTAACCGTGACCATCATGGGGATCTGGCTTGCCAACGTGAAGGGCTTGGACATCGAAGACATCATCGAATTCAAAGAAACCCTGACCGTGTTACTTATTTCTGCGTTGTTTATTCTGTTAGCCAGTCGACTCGATTCGGGGGCTTTCCTTTCGATAGGTTGGGGCGGTATTGGGTTGCTAGCGGTGGTTATGTTGGTGGCTCGCCCGTTAAGCGTGTGGATCAGCGGGATCGGTACGGATCTTAATTCGGCGGATAAATGGTTTTTGAGTTGGATGGCACCTCGCGGGATCGTAGCAGCCGCGGTTTCTTCTCTGTTTGCGATAAAACTGCAAGAGAAGCAATTGATTGACGGGGCAGATTTACTGGTGCCAATGGTGTTTTTGGTCATCATTGGTACGGTTGTGATTCAGAGCTTAACCGCGAGCTGGTGGGCGAGAAGGCTAGGGGTCACTCAAGAGAAAGCGCAAGGGGTTATCTTCTTTGGCGCCACTCACTTTGCAAGACAATTTGCCAAGGTGCTAGCCACACACAACATCAACAGTGTGCTTGCTGATACTAACTGGGAAAGCATTCGCTTAGCTCGTATGGATAACTTGAATGTTTACTTTGGTAACCCAGCTTCAAGCCACGCGGAAAACAATTTGGAACTCGATGGGATAGGGCGTGCGATGATCGTCTCGCCTTATCGTCAAACCAACCCGTTAGTCAGCATGCATTACCAAGACGAGTTTGGTGCCAATAAGGTGTTTGAGCTTGAATCGTCAGAGACTAAGCATGAAAGACATCAAGTGAGCCGCAATGGCAATCGAAGTCTGTTCTCGGAAGGGATTACCTATTCTAAGCTTAACTCACTGATGGCTCAGGGTAGCCAAATTAAAAGTACAGGTTTGACCGAGGCATTTGATTTAAAAGAGTTTAATGCTTTGTATCCTAAAGCCATTCCTCTTGGGGTGATCACTGGCGGTGATTTCCGTTTAATGACACAAGGATCTGAGTTGGAAAAACTTATATCAACGGAGTGTGAGCTTATTAGTTTATTACCGCCTTCTGAACAGACGGAAAAAGTTGAGAGTCCAGATAAGTAGCAACGAGCGCTTCATCAAAAGCGAGTCACCCCGTTTTAAAAACGAATAGCTAAGTACCAAAGCATCAAAAAAGCCGCAACGTTCATCACGTTGCGGCTTTCTAATTTATTTATATGCGCTGCGGACTATTTCGAGTGAAATTGCTCACAAGCGATCATGGTGTTCTCGATTAGGCTCGCCACCGTCATTGGGCCAACACCACCCGGCACAGGTGTGATGAAGCTTGCGCTTTCTTTCGCTACGTCGTATTCAACGTCACCCACTAGTTTGCCAGATTCCAAACGGTTGATACCCACATCGACCACAACAGCGCCTTTCTTAATCCAAGCGCCAGGAATGAAGTTAGGTTTACCAACGGCAACTACAACAACGTCTGCTTGACGCACGTGACCTTCAAGGTCTTTGGTGAAGCGGTGACATGTTGTCGTCGTACAACCTGCTAGAAGAAGCTCTAGCGTCATTGGGCGACCTACGATGTTTGATGCGCCAACCACAACCGCGTGCTTACCACGTAAGTCGATGTTGTAACGGTCAAGCAGCGTGATGATGCCTTTTGGCGTGCAAGAGCGAAGCTTAGGCATGCGCTGAGCCAAACGGCCGACATTGTAGGGGTGGAAGCCATCAACGTCTTTTTCTGGCGTGATACGCTCAAGAACGTGAGTGCTATCAATGCCTGCTGGTAGAGGCAGTTGAACAAGAATACCGTCGATCTCTGGATCGTCGTTCAGTTGGTCTACAAGTGTTAACAATTCGTCTTCTGTCGCAGTGGCTGGCAAGTCGTAAGATTTAGATACGAAGCCAACTTCTTCACACGCTTTACGCTTACTTCCAACGTAAACCTGAGAAGCAGGGTCTTCACCCACTAAAACAACCGCTAGGCCCGGAGCGCGTAATCCAGCTTCAGTACGAGCTTTTACACGTGCAGCAACTTCGGAGCGAACCGTTTGAGAAATTAGCTTTCCATCAATATTTTGAGCAGTCATGAATTTCCTTAGTATTGATATTCAAGTTAGTGGCTGATGTTTTTGGCGCATTATTCCAGAAAATCTTTTTGATTACCATCAAGCAAACGTTTGCTTTGCTCTATTTTCCAACACTTATATGTTTGTTGGCCTTTTTTTACCCACTTAGATCAGAATGTTACATAAAGCCGTTGCTTTACTGATTCGAATTCGTATAATTCGTTCCTGTAGCGCGCCCTTAGCTCAGCTGGATAGAGCACCTCCCTTCTAAGGAGGTGGTCGAAGGTTCGAATCCTTCAGGGCGTGCCATTATTTAAAGAAACCCGATAACTCTCCGAGTTGTCGGGTTTTTTGCATTTTACATATCATAAAACACTTCTTTTCAAGCGCGACTCATTTTCTTCTGTTATTCGTTTCATTCGGCTTATGTAATAGAAAGTTAAAATTGTTCGTTTTTTGGGGTTTACATCATTTGGTAATAAAGCCACTATGAATTCACGAAGAATAGACAAGTAAAGCTATTAGCCAGTCGGTTTAGGAATCAAACCTTCTGCTCAATAGCTGATTTAGAGGAAGCAATGGCAGGAAACAGTATCGGACAACACTTTCGAGTGACCACATTCGGAGAGAGTCACGGTATCGCACTAGGATGTATCGTAGATGGGTGCCCACCAGGATTAGAAATTACCGAAGCAGACCTTCAAAGAGATTTGGATCGTCGTCGCCCTGGTACTTCTCGCTATACAACGGCTCGTCGTGAAGCGGATGAAGTGAAAATCTTATCAGGTGTATTTGAAGGCCAAACTACGGGTACTTCTATTGGTCTATTGATTGAAAATACAGACCAACGCTCTAAAGACTATTCCGAAATTAAAGACAAGTTCCGCCCTGGCCACGCTGACTATACGTACCATCAAAAGTACGGTGTGCGTGATTACCGAGGTGGTGGTCGTTCTTCAGCTCGTGAAACTGCAATGCGTGTTGCTGCAGGTGCAATTGCGAAGAAATACCTAAAACAAGAATTTGGTGTTGAAATCCAAGCTTACCTTTCTCAAATGGGTGATATCTCAATTGATAAAGTGGATTGGAACGAGATTGAAAACAACGCTTTCTTCTGTCCAGATGCCGACAAAGTACCAGAATTTGATCAACTGATTCGTGACTTGCTAAAAGAAGGCAACTCGATCGGTGCGAAGATTCAAGTGGTTGCGACTAAAGTGCCAGTAGGCCTTGGTGAGCCAATCTTTGATCGTCTAGATGCTGACATCGCGCACGCTCTAATGAGCATTAACGCTGTGAAAGGTGTTGAGATTGGTGATGGCTTCGATGTTGTTAATCAACGCGGTAGTGAACACCGTGACCCATTAACTCCAGAAGGTTTCAGCAGCAATCATGCTGGCGGTATCTTAGGTGGTATCTCTACTGGTCAAGATATTGTGGCAAGCATTGCGCTTAAACCAACATCAAGCATCACTGTACCTGGTGACACAATCACGAAAGATGGTGAAGCAACGCAGCTAATCACGAAAGGTCGTCACGATCCATGTGTTGGCATCCGTGCGGTACCTATTGCAGAAGCAATGCTGGCTATCGTGCTGCTTGACCACTTGCTACGTCATCGTGGTCAAAACTTTGGTGTGACAACTGAAACACCACAAATCTAATTCTGCTTCTTTTTATTTAGAATAGAATTGGTAGAAACAAAAAAGGGTTGCTTCGTAATGAAGTAACCCTTTTTCACATTAGCAGGATTATTCGTCCGGTTAGCGACTATCGTCATTAAAGACAGCTAGCAGCTTAAGGCTCTTAATCCATTAATGCACTGAACTTTCAGGATCAAGCTGGAACGAAGGTAAACGCCACTTGAATCGCACGGCCGCCATGCGCAGCAAGTAACCAACTACAAGCGTCACAATTGTCGCCGTTACGTCGTTGATGCCAAGCTCAAGCAAACCTAGGTATAAACCTGAAGCGACAAGTGCGACAGACGCGTATAGCTCTTCATGCAACACTAACGGTGTTTGACGACAGATAAGATCGCGCAGCAAACCACCAAACACGCCAGTTACCAAGGCAGACACCATGCAGATCATTGGGTGAAGACCCATAGTCATCGCTACCTTAGTGCCAATGATACTGAACACGATAAGCCCTAGAGCATCTAAACGAATGAACAAGCCCTTTAGCTTGATTACCCATTTAGCCAGTCCTGTTGTGATAACACCGGCGATACAGGTGATCGCTAGATACTGCGGGTTTTCAACCCAACCTAAAGGGTAATGACCGAGTAAGATATCGCGTACTGTACCGCCGCCAATTGCCGTTGCACTCGCAACCAACATTACACCAAACCAATCCATTTTTTGTTTGCCAGCACTGAGAGCGCCGGTCATGGCTTCTGCCGTGATGCCAATGATATACAAAACACTTAGTAGCATTGCTGTAGCTCTATAATATAGGTCTATAAATTGGAGTCTTATAGGCCATAGGGATATAAAAATGAAGCGCGAGTGTAGTAGTAAAAATGCTGATTGACGAATGAATATTTGTACCGTGAATGGCCTTTTCAGATTAGCTAAACTAATCATTCACCTCAAAGTAGTGTAATCTGGGATCAGCAATCGATTGTCACGGTAAAGTATTGGGGGCAACCCAATGCCATTGCTCGTGATAGGGCTTTACCGAGCGCTGAAAAAAACGCAAAATGTCCCCGTTCTTTTCACTTAAATTTGATTTTATGACGCACCAATACCCAGACATCATCGATATTTTCAATCAAACCTTTTTCGATAGCTACAATACCAAGCTCGAACTGGGTGCAGACGAGCCTATTTACCTGCCAGCCGATGAACAGATTTCTCATCACCGTATCGTATTTGCTCGTGGCTTTTACGCCTCTGCACTCCATGAGATCGCACACTGGTGCGTTGCTGGGCCTGAGCGTCGTTTACTGGAAGATTTTGGCTATTGGTATGAACCTGACGGTCGAACGGAATCGGTTCAAGCTGAGTTTGAAAAAGTAGAAATTCGCCCACAAGCGTATGAATGGATCATTGCGATGAGCGCAGGCTTTCCTTTTAATGTCAGCTGTGACAATCTACACGGCGATTTTGAGCCAGATCGTTTGGCCTTTATGAATAAAGTACATAGCGAAGTTATGGGTATCTTTGAAGTAGGCTTTCCGCCTCGCGTGAAAATGCTCTCTGAAGCATTACGCAGCTTCTACGATGTAGAACCTTTATGTGCTAGCCAATTTATTGTGAAATAAGAGAATATTATGATTATCGAATTTGAAGAAAAACTACTTGAAGTAATTGATGCTCGCATTGAAAACGCATCAGACGATGAACTGTTTGCTGGTGGTTACTTACGTGGTCATATTTCTCTTTCAGTGGCTTCATGTGAAGAAGAAGGCATTGAAGATGTGGCTGAAGTAAAAGCTCGTATTGAACAGAGCCTAGACGACGCTCGCTCTGAACTAACACCAGCAGACCGCACTATCGTTAATGACCTTTGGGTTGAGCTACAAAACCAAGCTTAATCTCGATGTATTAATACTATCCGCTCAGTCCCTTCCTTTCCCATTTTGCTGAGCGAACTGGTTTATTTGAGACTCGTTCGAAATTTTTGAATGAGTCCGTTCATTTCTTGTGATGGTTACATTTTCTTACTACGTTATTCTAATCCCACTTAACGGAATTACAGAAAGGTCACATCATGAAAGTTATCGCATTTGGCGCAAGCACAAGTTCTACCTCAATCAACAAAACACTAGCAACTTACGCAGCAAACTTGATTGAAGGTGCTGAAGTAAAAGTCCTAGACATCAACGATTACAATGTTCCTATGTTCAGTGAAGACACTGAAAAAGAGATTGGCCAAGCGGAAGGTGCTCAAGCATTCCTACGCGACCTAGCTGAAGCTGATGCGTTTGTTATCTCGTTCGCAGAACACAATGGTCACTACCCAGCAGCGTATAAAAACCTATTTGACTGGGCGACACGTATTGAGCGTTCAGTGTTTGGCGAGAAGCCGGCGGTTTACCTAGCGACTTCACCGGGCCCTGGTGGCGCACAAACGGTACTTGGTGCAGCGACAGGTTCTGCACCTTACTTCGGTGGCAACGTGCAAGCGTCAGTTTCAGTACCAAGCTTCTACGATAACTTTGATTTTGAGTCGGGCTCTATCAGCAACGAAGAGATTGCTCTACAGATTAAAGACGCGGTTGCTAAGCTGTAAATACTGCTCCATTTAGAACATCAGTTTAGATCAACACGAATAACAAAAAGCCCGAGCGACTTAACTTAGTCACGTAGGGCTTTTTAGCTTTTAACTTATTAGTTTCAGATATTCAGAAATTTCAGATGTTCAAAATAGCTGAACTAGAAACTACGGCTTTGATTTAGAATGTTTGTCAGCAACCCATCCAGCCGTTAATGCCTTACCTTTACGCAGTCTGCGTACCCACATTCGACTTGGGTGAATCGCCTCAAGCACATCAACAGGCAAGGGCAGCGGATCGCCACAGATCTGTGATGCTAATACTTCAGCCAATAATGGTGCAGAGCTCAAACCACGTGAACCCAGTCCGATAAAGCAATAAAGGTTAGGGAAGCTTGTTACCGTTTCTACATCCTCAACCGAGTCACGCTGCGGGTTGAAGTTGTGGAGATCTTGGTACTGCTCCTTAATGGCTTCAAAGTCACCAACGTTTCCGACAAACGGAAGGTGGTCACGGCTTACGCTTCGGATACCTTGGCGCGCTAAGTTGTCACTGGTATCGACATCTTTTGTCCATGCTTGGTCTGGTAGTGACCCATGTAGGCGCTCGCCATTGTGCTGCTGAACCTCAATATCAAATTCTTGGTCGATATTGGTTTTGTCGTAGTTCGCACCAATACAGTGATGACCATTGTTGGGGTTCTGTGGCGTCAAATAGCCATCAAAGCACAACACGGTTTTTAGCTGGCTGAGATTTTCCGTGGTCGGAATATGGCTCACTTGGCCTTTAACCGGAGTCAGTGGTACTGGCTGAGTTTGTTCAAACTGAGTGAACTTGTGTCCGTTTGCGACAACTACTTGGTCGTGCTTGGTTTGAATCTCACCTTGAGGTGTATCCATCGTCAGTATCCATTGTTGTTCAGCTTCGAGCCACTCAAGTTGCGTTACTTGATGTTGATAGTGCGCGCTTACTTGGTTGTTCTCTTCTAACTTGCTAATCAAGCCTTGAGTCAGTTGCAGAGGGCTTAGCCAACCACCCAGCGGAAAGTAAACACTCTCTTTATCGACGGGTAAGCCAATCTTTTCGTTGGCTTGCTCTGGCGATAAACGCTGAATCAGGTCGGTGTGGAAGTTGCCTTCCAACATGCGGTTGAGCTTTTTAGTGGAGCCTTGATCCCACATCAAGATGTTCACGCCACACCAACTGTGATCAAATTGAATAGACTGAGCCGCTTGATTAATAAATTGACGAGCAAACAGTAATCCCGGGCCAAACACGCGAGACACGTTCGAGGTCGCTTCGCTTAATAGCGGGTAAATCGCACCTTGGTTGTTACCTGAGGCATTGCCCGCAGCTTGTGGATGTTCACAATAAAGGGTGATGTTTTTACCACGACGGCTTAGCGTTTTGGCTAATGCAGCACTGGCGACACCACCACCAATGATCGCAATGTCTTGGGATTCAGTGTGTTGAGCGAGGCCATACCAAGGTTTGATGTTGGTGTGAGCGTGCTTTTCGCCAAGTCGGCCGGCGATCATTTCTCGCTTAGTACCAAAGCCTTTGACCTTTTTCATTTCAAAGCCAGCTTCAATTAAGCCACGGCGAACAAAGCCAGCAGCGGTGAAGGTGGCGCAGCTACAATCTTGCTTAGCGAGCTTAGCCATGCCGTTGAATAGGTTTTGATTCCACATCTCTGGGTTCTTGCTCGGAGCAAAACCGTCTAAGAACCAAGCATCAACCAAACCTTCACGCGGGGTTGGTACGTTGGGCATGCAATCTTTAATATCGCCAAACCACAAATCAAGCGTGATTGCACCGTCGCCCAGCACAATGCGGTGACATTCAGGTAGAGCAATAGGGTAGTGTTCTTGGAGTTGCGTCGCATACTCGGCTAATTCTGGCCACGATTGGTGTGCTTTGATGAGATCCTCTTTATTTAAAGGATATTTTTCAAAACTGATGAAATGTAACTCTTTGGTCATCGCTTGTGGGTTATCTTTAAGAAAAGCATCGAACCATTGCCAAACTGCAAGAAAGTTCAAACCTGTGCCAAAGCCGGTTTCAGCAATCACAAAGCGGCGTTGTTCATGTTCAAGCCAACGCTCTGGAAGGTGGTTTTGCTTTAAAAAGACGTAGCGAGTTTCTTCTAAACCGTTAACATTGGAGAAGTAAACGTCGTCAAATTGGTCTGAAACTGGCGTGCCAGACTCATTCCATTCCAGTTCTGCATTAGTAATTGAAGTCATAAAATCTATCATTTTGTGATTTGAAGCGATATGTTGGTAGGGATTGTACGAATTTCTAGGAAAGCTGACCACTTTTGTTAGGCTTCTTAGTTATCATCTAGCTGAATTTAGAATTATAGGAATGTCACATGAAACGAGTCGTAATCACCGGTATGGGTATTGTTTCAAGTATCGGTAACAACGTCGAAGAAGTTTTAGCATCACTGAAAGAGGGTAAATCTGGTATTACCGCTTCAGAGCAGTTCAAGGAAAATGGCTTGCGCTCTCAAGTATGGGGTAACCTAAAAATGAACCCTGCTGACCATATCGATCGCAAAAAAATGCGCTTTATGGGTGATGCAGCGGCATTCGCTTATCTTTCAATGGAGCAAGCAATTGCTGATTCTGGCTTAACTGAAGATCAAGTATCTAATGACCGCACGGGTATCGTTGCGGGTTCAGGTGGTGCTTCATCTCTAAACCAAGTAAACGCGGTAGACATCATCCGTGAGAAAGGCGTGAAGCGCGTTGGTCCATACATGGTTCCACGTACAATGGCTTCTACGGTTTCTGCTTGTCTAGCAACTCCTTTCAAAATCCGTGGTGTGAACTACTCTATGAGCTCTGCATGTGCGACATCTGCACACTGTATTGGTCACGCAATGGAGCTTATCCAACTTGGTAAGCAAGACGTTGTATTCGCTGGTGGCGGTGAAGAACTGGATTGGTCTCTGACTATGATGTTCGACGCAATGGGCGCACTTTCTACTAAGTACAACGACACGCCAGAGCTGGCTTCTCGTACCTACGATGCAGACCGTGATGGTTTCGTTATCTCTGGTGGCGGCGGCATGTTAGTTATCGAAGAGCTTGAGCACGCTGTTGCTCGTGGCGCAAAAATCTACGGTGAAATCGTAGGCTACGGCGCAACTTCAGATGGCTACGACATGGTTGCTCCTTCTGGTGAAGGTGCGGTTCGTTGTATGAAGATGGCGATGCAAAACGTTGATGGCGTTGATTACGTGAACACTCACGGTACTTCAACTCCAGTTGGTGACGTTAAAGAACTTGGCGCTATCCAAGAAGTTTTCTCTCAAGGCAATGGCGGTGGCAACAGCCCAGCAATTTCTGCAACTAAAGCGATGACAGGTCACGCTCTAGGTGCTGCTGGCGTACACGAAGCTATTTACTCAACGCTAATGCTAGATAACGGCTTTATTGCTCCAAGCATTAACGTTTCTAACCTAGACGAAGCTGCTGCTGGCCTAGACATCGTAACTGAAGCTCGTGATCAAGAGCTAACTACAGTTATGTCTAACAGTTTTGGTTTCGGCGGTACGAACGCAACGCTAGTAATCAAAAAGTACCAAGCTTAACTTAAGCTTGAGTTACAGAGACAAGGTTAATCGTTAAAGGGTTGCGCTAGTGCCGATTCAACACGCACAGGTCACCCAGTAATAATGACCATCAGAACAAAGTTTTTAGACGCAGGTTGGTAAACGTGTTTTTTGAACATAGTTTTTAAATCTGGGTTTAGAGATTGAAAGGTTTCCAGAGCTTGACCAGTACTGACTTTGGTTAGTACTGGTTGAACAGACGCAAGACTCTGTCTCCTGGAGAGCGAGATAGGATCCTTTTGTTCTGGATGTTTGCCCGATTGTTTATTCAATCGGGCATTTTTCGTTTTAGCCGTTTGATCTTGGGTGTTCACTCTGGTTTCGGTTCTTGTCTGCCAAGGTTAGGTGATTCAGCCCTTTATTTATAATGTATTCCAATTGCTACTCGACACCGTGTGTGGAATTTTGCACAATCATTTCAATTCACATTTAGGTCGATAGACCCCAACAAAAGTACTCGCCAAATGAAAATCTTAATCGACGAAAATATGCCTTACGCTGAAGCGCTTTTTAGCCAGCTAGGGGAAGTGACAATGAAGTCTGGTCGCACATTAACAGCTGACGACCTAGTTGACGTAGACGCATTGATGATTCGCTCTGTTACCAAGGTAAACGAGTCATTGATCAGCAAAGCCAATAAGCTGAAGTTTGTTGGTACTGCGACGGCTGGCATGGATCACGTTGACCAAGAGTTGATGAAAGAGCGTGGCATTTTCTTTACTGCGGCACCTGGTTGTAACAAGGTGGGTGTTGCTGAGTACGCGTTCAGTGCGATGATGGTGCTTGCGCAGCAACAAGGCTTTTCTGTTTTTGATAAAACGGTTGGTATTATCGGCTGTGGTCAAGTGGGCAGTTACTTAGCGAAGTGCCTTGAAGGTATTGGTATCAAAGTTCTGCTGAACGACCCTCTAAAACAGCAAGAGGGTGATACGCGCGAATTTACTGAGTTAGAGACTTTGCTTGAACAATCAGACGTTATTACATTACACACGCCAATCACTAAGACGGGTGAGTATCCAACGCATCACTTGATCAGTGAGCAAGTGCTGAACAACTTACGTGCTGATCAAATCCTGATTAATGCAGCTCGCGGTCCTGTGGTTGATAACCAAGCGCTAAAAGCTCGCCTGCAAAAAGCCGATGGTTTCACTGCAGTGCTTGATGTGTTTGAGTTTGAACCTGAAGTCGACTTTGAGCTTCTTCCGTTACTCGCTTTTGCAACGCCTCACGTAGCGGGCTACGGTTTAGAAGGTAAAGCGCGTGGTACCACGATGATCTTCAACAGTTATTGTGAATTTTTAGGTACTGAACAGCGTGCGTATGCAAGCGACTTATTGCCGACAGCGCCTGTACCTCAAATGAAATTAGATAGAGCTTGGGATGAAGCAACACTGCACAATTTGACTCAGTTGATCTATGATGTGCGCAAAGACGACGCCTTATTCCGTCGCAATATCGTTACGCCGGGTTCTTTTGACAAGATGCGTAAAGAATATTGGGACCGCAGAGAGTACAGTGCAGTCGAGTTAACGGGCGACGAATCTTGTAATTTAACGCCGTTATCTAAACTCGGTTTTATGGTAAAGCCAACTTTATAAAAGAGAGAAACAATGAGCCAAGAATTTAATATTGCTATTTTAGGTGCGACTGGTGCGGTTGGTGAAACCATTCTTGAAGTACTTAAAGAGCGTAAATTCCCTGTCGGTGAAATGCACTTACTAGCAAGTGAACGTAGTGAAGGCAAAACTTCCCGTTTTAACGGCAAAACAATACAAGTACAAAACGTAGAAGACTTCGATTGGTCTCAAGTACATATTGCGTTTTTCTCTGCAGGTAGCGAGCTTTCAGAGCGTTGGGCTCCAATTGCGGCTGATGAAGGTGTGGTTGTCATCGATAACACATCACGCTTCCGTTACGAATACGATGTTCCTCTGGTTGTGCCTGAAGTGAACCCTGAAGCGATTGCTGAGTTCCGTAACCGTAACATCATCGCGAACCCTAACTGCTCGACTATCCAAATGGTAGTAGCGCTAAAACCAATTCACGATGAAGTGGGCCTTGAGCGTATTAACGTTTCAACTTACCAATCTGTGTCTGGTGCAGGTAAGCCAGGTATCGATGAGCTAGCGGGTCAAACGGCTAAGCTTCTTAACGGTATGCCAGCTGAAAACTCAGCGTTCTCACAACAAATCGCTTTCAACTGTATTCCTCAAATCGATGAATTTACAGAGAACGGCTACACGCGTGAAGAGATGAAGATGGTTTGGGAAACTCAAAAAATCTTTGCTGACTCTTCAATCACAGTGAACCCGACTTGTGTCCGCGTACCAGTATTTTACGGTCACGCAGAATCTCTACACATTGAAACTCGCGCACCAATCGGTGCAGAGCAAGTGGTTCAGCTTCTAGAGAACACAGAAGGTGTTGAAGTATTCCAAGCGTTAGACTTCCCAACTCAAGTTCGTGATGCAGGTGGTAAAGACCACGTAATGGTTGGTCGTATTCGTAACGACATCAGCCATCACAGTGGCGTAAACATGTGGGTTGTCGCTGATAACGTTCGTAAAGGCGCAGCAACAAACGCAGTTCAAATCGCTGAAGTTCTGATTCGCGATTACTTCTAAGCTTTATTGCTTTGATAAAAAAGCCTCACTCTTTAGTGGGGCTTTTTTAATCGATTAAAAATATTGTTAGTCAAATTGTGTGAAATTGCTGCGAATATTGTTGCTGCAACACATTTTTTGTTTTCATCTCTATAGTTTTACGTCATTTATCCGATATATTTAATAGATCATCACTTTTCCGAATTTAAGCACCTAGCTGAGCCTTTTATGTTTCAAATTTTCAAGCCGTGGTTAATGCCTTTTGCCTTTATCATTGCGACTCAGATTTCCGTTGTTCGTGCAGATTCCATTCGAGTTGTAGGGCCTAATGGCCAGATACAATCAGCGCCTACGTTTTCAGAACCACTTCAAAGAGCGCAATCAAATAGCGCTGAGCCTTCACGTTTCTATGGTCCAACTCGCGGCTCAGAAACATTGTGGTCTATTGCCTCAAAGTTACGCCCTGATAACTCCGTTTCAGTCCAACAAACTCTGTTGGCTATTTATCGCTTAAACCCACAAGCGTTTGAAAACCAGAATATCCATAGCCTGCTGCCTGCGAGCAATCTACGCGTGCCTTCTTTAGAGCAAGCACGTGCAAGCTCGACGCAGCAAGCTATCAACATCATGAACTCACATCTTGCTAAGCTTGATGCTCCTGCAAGTAAGCCTGTCGCTTCAAAACCCAAAGCGCCGAGTTCTGATGCAAAAAATGTTACTCCTGCTAAGCAAGTAAGCACTACTGAAACTGCTAAAAAGCCATTGTCTCCAACTCAATCATCTCTAGCTCAATCTGCACCAACCCAAGAGATGAACAAGTTAGAGAAGCAGCTAGAGCTTTCAGAAACTGAACTGCTGTCACTTGAAGAGAAAAATCACCAACTTCGTTTGATGTTATCGAATGTTCAATCGGAAGTGGATGAGCTAAAAACAGAGCTCAGTGATGAAGACCGCATTCGTAGCGAAGTGGAAAAGCTGCTTGATGAAGAGCGCAGAAAGAACGCCGAAATTGAAAAGATGGCACCAAGTGTCATGGACGAACTGTTATCGAATGGTTGGTTAGTGGCGGCTCTTGCGATTATTCCAGGTCTGCTCATTGGTTTGATCGTTGTGATGCTGTTAGGCCGTCGTTCTAAAAATGATGAGCAACAGCAGACGACTCAAGAACAACCGCTCCAGCCAGAACCAAGTACCGTTGCACCTATTACATTGGGCGACGAGATGGACGACCTTAACGAGCTGTCTTTAGATGATGACTTGTTTGGTACGGAAGATGACGCCAACAAGCTGTTTGACGATCAAGCGCTAGCCGAAGAGGATGATGTCTTTGCTGGTTTAGATGAATCTGATCTCGATTTCAATCTAGATGGTGAAGACGATGACCCATTTGCTAGCATTGGCGAAAACGGTGATTTAGACACCAACTTCGACGATCTAGATTTAGACAGCAGCAACGGCATTAGTGTTAATGGCGAAGAGAAAGCGCTTGGCCTTGAAGAGATGGAACGTGCGCTAGACAAAACAGCGGAAAGCGCCGTCGATACTGATGATGTCGACTTTGATCTTTCTGATGATAACGCAATGTCTGCTGATGACATTGAAGCTTTACTATCTCAAGAGTCTGAAACTGAAGATCTCGGTTCCAACGAGCTAGACCAATCTTTATTAGATGATCTGTTTGCTCTTGATGACGAAGATGACGACAGCTTCGATATTGATGCTCTGATTTCGGAAGAGCAAAGTGATTCGCCTTCTAGGACTGAAACACCAGCAAGCGATGATTTTGACATCGATGCGCTTATCTCTGAGCAACAAAGTGAGACTAAGCCTGTTGATTTGAGCAATGACGATTTTGATATTGATGCTCTAATCTCTGAACAACAGTCCCCTGAGCCAGCTTCACCGACAGCGAATGATGATATTGATGACATCTTTGCCCAAGTTGCTGCTCAGAACGATCAAGCGAATGACCCTTTCAACCTCGATAGCGACGATGAGATTGCCACTAACCTAAACAGTGGTTTGGCGTCTGATGATGATATCGAAAACATTCTGTCTCAGTTCGATAAGCCCATCGTAAATGAAGAACCTCAAGACAGCGTTGATCTGCTTGATGAGCAACTGGCAGGCGATGACGTAGACCTAAGTAACTCGACAGACCTTCTTGATGAGATGCTAGGGGACGATTCGGATGATGAGTCTGAAAGCGAACCTCTTGGCTTTGATTCTCTGTCTGAGCTTGAAGAGCTTTCTGGTTTATCGACCGATGATGACCTCAACATCGCAGAAGACAGCACGGAAACCTTGGATGAATTAATAGGTGACTCTGACGAGGATGATTTCGAACTCGACGCCGAAAGTACCGACTTATTGGATGATTTCCTTGATAGTGAATTGTCAGATGATGAGCTTTTAGCGGATGCATCAAAATCAGAATCTCTAGACCCATTTGATGACTTACTGACAAGTGGCATTGAAGACGAGCTTGAATCTGAAGATAAGACGTTTGATAAAGAGTTAGACGCAGCCTTTGGTTTGGACAACGCCAATGAGGAGCCTGAAACGGACTCAGACGTTGAGCTTACTCCGTTAACCTCTGAAGGTGAGCCTGAGCAAGATCCGGACATTAGTGAAACACCACAACCTGAAGTCGTTACTGATGAATCGTTAGATTCTGAAATGACTCAAGAAAGTTCTGACATTAAGCCAGAAAATGATGAAGCCTTTAATCGTGATGGTTTTATCGATGATTTGTTCGGTGTCGCACCGGCAACGGATGCTTTGCTTGATGACTCGCTAGAAACAACAGACGAAGCGTTGATTGATGAGTTAATGACTTCTGATGACAATGATTTGTTGCCAGCAATAGAAGAGCCTGTTGAACCATCAATTGACAATACGGTTGAACCAGAGCAAGCGTCTCTTTTAGACAGCGACGAAGTATCAGCGCAAGAAACCGCATCATCGGTTGAAGATGATGAACTGGATATCGACTCGCTGTTATCTGAGAATTCTGATTTTGACAAACCAGATTTTGAAGAGCGAGTTAAAGAAGAAACCGCACAACAAGAACCAGAGCCGAAAGAAGCCGACGTACAAGAGCAAGCTTCGCCATCGTCTTTGAACGATATCTCTGAAGATGAAGAAGAAACGGTTGAAGACTGGTTAGCTGAAGCCATCGACGATGTAGAGTCGCCAGCGAACATTGACTCTGATTTTGACTTTGAACCGAAAATCCAAGGTAGCGATCAGCTTGAAGATGTCGTTGAATCCTTGCCAGAGCCAGAGCCAGAGC
>NZ_JBFRSC010000027.1:0-59583 GCF_041473335.1 Vibrio sp. 10N.222.55.C7 | reverse complement strand
AATCCGCGATGAACCTTTTAAATTTCTATCGCTATGTATCATTGCCTATGAAGTTTCAAACATCACCAGACTTGATATCGCTAGCCCAAGCTTGTGCCGCAAAATCAATGAACTGACGAACAATCGGAAGCTGGTAACTGCGAGATAGATACACCGCCCAAAGAACGCTGCTTGGCGAAACAAAATCATCCAATATGCGTATCAATTTGCCATTAGCGATCAGTGGATTGGCTAAGTCACAAGGTAAACGAACCACCCCTTTTCCGTGCTGTGCGGCGCGAGTTAGCACCCCAACATCGTTAGCCTTAATGGTGCCAGACACCTCAACCGAATAGTGCTGGTTATCCTTAACAAAATCCCACTTAGAAACATTCAAGTGACGAAAACAATTGTGTTGTCGAAGCGCCTCGACCGTTTCAGGTTCACCATGTTTGTCTAAGTAGGCTTGCGAGGCACACACCACTGAATCAATAACCATTAGCTTTCGTGCAATCAAACTATCATCAGGTTGATCGGTATAACGAAGTGCAATATCGATCCTCTCATCCACCAGCTGAGTAAAGCGGTCTGAGGCAAACAGTTCGACCGTGATATTAGGGTGGCGCTCGGTGAACTGTTCGACCACATCCAACAACATGTGCTGAGTTAAACCAATCGGAGCTGCAATTCGAATGGTTCCAGAAAGATCATCGGTTTGATTGAGTGAAGTAACTTCTAGCTCAGCGGTCTCATGGAGGATCTTCTCACAGCGCTGCAGAGCGATTTCCCCTGCCGCGGTTAAGCTCACCTTTCGAGTCGTCCTATGTAATAGCCTCTGCTTCAGCCACCCTTCTATCTCTTGAACATGACGTGAAACCTGCAACCGACTCATGTCCAAATGCTCAGCTGCTTGGGTGAAGCTGGCACAATTCGCAACTTCGACAAAGCTACGCATTGCCGTCAACCTATCCATCACACTTTCCCTTATCCACTGAATAAAACCTATTAGCTAGCTACATAGATACAATCTACATCATTTTATGATATTTATCGCAACCTAGTGAGCTATTAGACTGCAATGGCTGTCGAGAAACAGACTCAATAAATTAGATAATTGGAGAGACATTATGAAAATTGCAGTATTAGGTGCATCAGGTTGGATTGGTAGTCACATCGCTCAAGAAGCTCAATCTCGTGGTCACGAGGTCGTTGCTGTTGTAAGAGATGCAAGCCGCGTGGAAACCAAAGGCATTGAAGTTCGTTCATTTGATTTACAAGATGAAGCCGCAAGTCTAGCAAACGAACTATCCGGCGTTGATGCAGTCATTACTTCGATTGGCGGACGTGCTCTGGGTAATCACGACATCGTAAAAAACACAGCGACTAAATTGCTGGCAACATTACCGAGCATCGGTATCGATCGCCTACTTTGGGTTGGCGGAGCTGGCTCATTAGAAGTAGCGCCAAACGTACCGCTAGTGACTGTTCCTGACTTCCCTGCGGATTACAAAAACGAAGCGCTAGCACAGGGCGAAGCTCTTGAAGTGTTCAAGCAATCTAATAGCGAAGTTAACTGGACGTTCGTTAGCCCTGCCGCAGAAATATTCCCGGGCGAGAAACTATCGACCTACCGCACTGGTGGCGATCAACTGCTCACCGACGAAGATGGTAACAGCAAAATTTCAGTCAGCGATTACGCTATTGCGATGATTGATGAACTCGAAGCTGGCAAATTCCCACGCCAACGTATTGGTGTTGCGTACTAGTCAGCTCATATATAAAAACTAAAAAAAGCCGCTTGTTCAAAACAATGCGGCTTTCTCATCTTTTACTGAGCATTCCTTTAATCCAATGGCAGATGCCCTGTTTTCACTAGGATAACCGTCTCTTCTTCCACATAAGGAAAATGCTCACTCATGTGTGGGCTGCGCATCCATGTGTGTTTTGGATACTCACCATGTTCGTCTTTAAAGGTGCCAGAAAGTACAAATATCTCTTCACCGCCAAAGTGGCGATGCGGCTGAAAACGTTCGCCAACCGGCCACTTCACTAACGCGACATGCTCGTGTTCGAACTCATGCAGTGGCATCACTTGTAAGCCGCCAATACCCTGAAGCCATTCTGTTTCCAAAGTATTAATACGAACTTGAGTTAAGTCTCTCGCGTTAAACTGGTTGAGCTTAACCAAGATCGTACAGCCATTTTTGCTGGATGGGGAATGCGCGCTGCCCGGCGGATTACGGATATAAGTGCCCGCTGGGAAATCTCCGGTTTCATCAGAGAACACACCCTCTAATACGAAGATCTCTTCACCTTGCGGATGTGGGTGCTCAGAAAACGAAGAGTCAGGATCGTACTTCACCACGCTGGTCGTGTGGCCCGATTCTTTCTCTTCTCTTTCAAGTGGCTTACGCCAAACCCCTTTAGCAGGGCTTGCGACCCAATCTAATGTCTCGGTTTCTATAACCAGTCTCTTTGAAAAGTCCATATTGAACATAATGGCGACCTTACTCTTGTTATCGTTTTAATTATTATTGTTGTCTTTCTCGTTTCTATTCTACGCGAATACTGATCAAGGAGGCTATCTCGCTGCTATTTTGCCTGTGCGATAGCCACCTAAAAAGAATCCTAATTAATTGCGGCCAGCAATCACTCCGCCATCAACATCCCAGATTGCACCCGTTACCCAATCTGCACTGTCTGACAGTAGGAAAGAGATGCTATTAGCGATGTCTTTCGGCAAACCTACTCGACCAATAGGATGGAACGCGTTGAAGCCTTCTAGCGCTTGATCCACTTCTTCAGGTTTGATGAAAGATTCGTAAATCGGCGTTTTAACTACTGCTGGAGACACCGCATTCACGCGAATGTTGTAGTCCGCAAGCTCCATCGCCATGTGCTGTGTTAAAGCGTGCAAGCCAGCTTTTGCCATTGAATACGCAGAGGATGGTGTCGCTCTAATAGCTTGTTTGGCCCACATAGAGCCTACATTTACCACGTTTCCGCCACCGTTTTTGATCATCAACTTGCTGACAGCTTGAGTGATGAAGAAGGTTGCTTTATTGAGCTGCATGTATTGCTCGTAATCAGATTCTTGGTGTTCAATAAACGCTTTAGGGTTGAAGTAACCAGCCGCATTCACAAGGTAACCAATACCTTCTTCGAGCGACTCTAAATGCGTAATAAGACGAGACACACTTGCATCATCATAAAGGTTAGCTTGCCAGCCTGAAGCATGACCGAGCGATTGCAGCTCTGACACCGCTTTATCTAACTTAGTTGGGTTATTGCCGACCACCAACACATGGATGTTTTGAGCGACTAACTGCTTCGCTGTTTCAAAGCCCATGCCGCTTGTGCCACCAATTACGACTGCAATACCATTTTTAGTGAAGTTCATTTTGTTATCTCCTAAGTCATGTGAACGTGGTAATCTTAGGCTTTGAACTAACACTATGAATAGTAAGTACAAATCGGTTAGGTAGGTACTTATTGGTACATCTTTATGAAAAATCAGGAAAACTTTTTTTCAAGAAAATCGGCACCAGAGCGTTCCGCTCGTATGGTCGAAACCATCTACGGCTGTAAATGGTCGCTAACGGTTTACCAATTACTGGCAAATGGCATTAATCGCCCCGGTGAAATGGTGCGCTCGGTCGAAGGGTTATCGACCAAAGTATTGAATGAATGCTTGAAGCGAAATGTTGAGTTTGGGATTTTGGATAAGCAGATGTTCAACGAACTCCCACCAAGAGTTGAATATCAAGTGACGCCCTTTGGTGAGAAGTTCTTACTGATTCTGGATCAACTGGAAAGTCTACAAAACGAAATCGACGAGATGTAAGCCCAAGCAAATCCACTCTATTCCAAATAATGGACAGCACGCACTATTTAGCTGACTGGCATTTGCTCAAAACGGCCTTTCACAAAATCAATGAAGGTTCGAATTCGGCTCGGTTGATAGCGGTCTCGATGATAGATCGCTGAAAAGTCCACTTTCGGCACTATCCACTCATTAAACACCTGCTCCAATTGCCCATCATTGATCTCTTGCAAGCAATAGATGGTTGGTACACGAATAATTCCGTTGCCCGATTTCGCGCCCTGTACTAACACTCGCCCATTCTTACATTGCAGCCTACCCGTCACATGAACATCGACTGTTTTCTTGGTGTCATCCAAAGCTTGAAAGCTCCACTTACGCACAGACCCCGTTAAGCAGTCATGGTGAATGAGATCTTTAGGATGGTTTGGCTTTCCTTTGCGAGCAAAATATTCAGGGCTTGCGAGCGTTCCCATCTCGATGTCCAAAAGCTTTCTCGCGATAAAGCCCGCATCTTCAAGGCTTCCCATACGAAATGCGATATCGAACGCGTCTTCAATCAAGTCGACTCGGTTACTACTGAAATCAAGGCTGATGCTGATGTCTGGGTAGAGTTGCATGAACTCATTGACCAGATCCGCGATGATCACCTCGCCCAGATAACCGCCAACACAGTTTACTTTTATGTCGCCACGTACTTCTTCGACGTCATCAACAGCAGCAATCAAGGCTTGGTCTATATTATCTAAGGCTTGTTCACATCTCGCGTACAGATCTTGCCCTGCGTGAGTCAACCTTAAGGTTCGAGTGGTGCGGATAAACAGTGTCACACCCATCTGCTTTTCTAGGCTGCTCACTTGGCGTGATACGTGGGAACGAGACACATCCAACTCCTCCGCCGCTTTGGTGAAATTACCTAAACGAGCGATCAGCACGAAAGAACGAATATCAGACAGGTTAATTTGATTAAGCATAGTCGCCAGCTTACTAATGGAGTTATGAGATAGACACTTTTATTGTTGCACCACAGCAACAGTGTTTCAAGTAAAGCGCTATATATCAACAATGCTATTTTCCTTAATATACCTCCATCGCAACGAAGCAAGGCAACAAGCACTTGATTCGAATGCACTTAAACAATACGTCGTAGCCAACCGACGCAATTAAAGTACAGAGGAAATAAAATGAAAAAACTAATCGTAATTACAGGTGCAAGCTCTGGTATTGGTGAAGCAATCGCTCGTCGTCTAAGCGATGAAGGTCACCCTCTGCTACTTCTAGCTCGTCGTGTTGACCGCCTTGAAGCGCTTAACCTACCAAACTCTCTATCTGTAAAAGTAGACGTAACAGACAAAGCGTCTTTTGATGCGGCAATCGCACAAGGTGAAGAGAAATTTGGTCCTGTAGATGCACTTATCAACAATGCTGGTGCAATGCTTCTTGGCCAAATCGATACTCAAGATGCTCAAGAGTGGAAGACAATGTTCGATGTGAACGTAATTGGTCTTCTAAACGGCATGCAGTCTGTACTTGCTCCGATGATGGAACGCAACACAGGTACTATCATCAACATCAGCTCAATCGCGGGTAAGAAAACTTTCCCAAGTCACGCTGCTTACTGTGGTACTAAGTTCGCGGTACACGCTATCTCTGAGAACGTTCGTGAAGAAGTTGCTGCTTCAAATGTTCGTGTTACTACTATCGCACCGGGTGCTGTTGAGACTGAGCTTCTGTCTCACACTACATCTCAAGAGATCAAAGACGGTTACGATTCTTGGAAAGAAGACATGGGCGGCGTATTGGCAGCTGACGATATTGCTCGCGCTGTATCATTCGCTTACCAACAACCACAGAACGTATGTATCCGTGAAATCGCTCTAGCGCCGACTAAGCAACAGCCATAGGCCTTTGTTATCGCGACTAAATCAGCGATGAACTAAAAAAGCGCCACGACTTAACAAGTCGTGGCGCTTTTGTTTTGATTCAATCTAATTGTTAGCAATAAGCGAGATTAGAACTCAACGCGGTAAACTGATGTGCTACCACTTACTTCGTTGCCAACCGCAATAAAGTGGTTACCAGAGCGAGTGAAATACTTGATTGACTCTGGGCCTAGGTCACCCGCTTTTGAGTTGTAAGTATCGTTGTCGCAATCACCGTCTTCATCAACTTTGGTACACACTGGTTGTGTAAAGTCTCGGTTGTTCAAGTAACTGATGAAACTTGCGTTTTCAGGCTGTGTTACGTCGTAAACCATGATGCCACCTTGGCGCTCAAGACCAATAAAGGCATAGTGCTTACCGTTAATCTCAGCCACTTCGATAGCTTCAGGCTCTACCCCTTTGTCATCGCTGCGATCGTCACCACTTTGGTTGTTATCATTGGTGCTGTTGAAATTTGCAGGATCTTGCTCAAGAACGATTCGAGCGAAATCATCACCGCTATCAAACACTAACTCGCCAGACTCATCCCAAATAGAGAAAGAACGACTACCGAATGCTTGAACCTTTTGGTCAGCAACAAGTGTTTCTTGTGGCTTAATCACCTTAAGGCGAGCCAGTTGCTTATTGTCTTTTAATGCGCTAGCTAATGGGTGGTTAGCGTCAATATCTAACTTCTTGCCGCGTACTTCATCGACATAAGCGATACAAAAGTCTTTTTCTATGGTGTAGTTTTCGGTGCCTTGATAATCGTCACCGTCCCACTCAAAACCTTTCTCATCACACATTTCTTGCGTAGTCTTGATGCCATATTCACGACCATCACCTTCGTTCGCAGTCACGATGTAGGTGTTGCCATCCACACTGTAACTAGTGATGCTATCTGGCATGTAGAGGCCTTCTAACATCGCGTAGCTTTGCAGATTACCGATATTTTTGTCTTTGTTTGACGCATCTAGCTTAGCGTTATCCCAAGGCTTTCCGCCTAGTCCAAGAATCGCATCCACATGTGCACTCGCCACATCAATCGCTGCCAACGCGTTGTTCTCTTGGAGGGCAACGTAGAGTTTTCCGTTATCCGCAAATGTTAGGTATTCCGGTTCAAGATCTTGAGCAACCGTTGCATTCGGCGCAGAGATTCGAACCTTGTCGGTTAGCTCTGCATGGCGAGGCTGACCTTGATTGAATGCCTTGAAATCAATCTGAGTGACTGTCGCTTGCAAAGGACCATTGGTTAAATCCACCAGCGTTACTGAACCTTCAGGATCAATACTGTAATCCGCATTCGGCTCACCTTCATTTGCAGAGGCAATGTAGCGACCATCTTTCGAGAAGCTCACCATGTCCGGTAACGCACCAGCCGTATAAGTAGTAATCAGCTCTAACGTGTCTGAAAGATAAAGGGCAATGATGCCGTTTTGTTGCTTGTCCGCATTCTCAATCGCGACCGCAACTAATCCTTGATGAGTCGACACGCTGTTCGCTGCACCAATATCAATCCCAGAAGCTGCAGCCGCTGATTGAAGATCAATAGAGCCTTCAGAGCTTGGCGAGCTATCGGTATTCATCGATAGCACGTCAACTTTCTTTGCTTGAGCATTTACGACATACAATTTATCGGTACATGAATCGTAGCTGACGATTTCGGCTGCAGAAGTATCAAACGGAGCGTCAGCAATGGAACTGCCAACCAGAGTAAGCACGGTGACCTCAGCATCGCTTGCGATTGGCTGTTGGCTGGATTGGCACTGGAGGCTCAAAGCATCAAGTGAGGTTTGAGATAGCGTATTCGCCGTAGATGATGTTGACTGAGAACATCCAGCCAGAGCGGAACTCACTGCGATAGGTAGTAATAAAGTCAGCTTATTAAATTTACGATTCATATATCCTCCATAATTTGAATCGCGATCATAGAGGCCGCTTATGACAGTTATCTTTCCCTTTTGTTAACAATAGGTGACGACAATCGGTTTCTTTTACCCATAACAACAGAGGGTTAGAATGAGCATTTCATTAACAAGCACACAAAAAAAGGCGCACAAGCTGGCTGGTGCTTGAGCGCCTTAGTAAACTGAATCGTAGGTTAGAAGTTGTAACCACCACCGATCATGAATACCCATGGGTCGATATCAACGTCTGTTGAGTACTGAACACCACCCGCTTTGTATTTAGCTGTAGTACCGATATCTGCGTACCAAACCGATGCGTTCAAGAACCAATCTTCATTGATCATGTAGTCCATACCGATGTTTGCAGCAAGACCCCAAGAGTCATCAAGAGACAAGTCGCTCAAACCAGCATCTTTGCCCGTACCATTAAGTTCTTCATCGAAAAATACGGTGTAGTTGATACCCGCGCCTACGTAAGGACGGAATTTGCTGTTTGCTTCACCGAAGTAGTACTGCACCATCAGCGTAGGTGGTAGGTGTTTTGTGTCAGCGATATCGCCAACACCGTTTACAGAGATACTGTGAGAAAATGGCGTTGCTGCTAGAACTTCCAAACTGATGTTATCAGTAAACATATAGCCAAACGTTAAGCCTAATTGTGTATTTGAGTCTACTGAGAATTCTAAAGATGAGTTACCTAGAACGTCACCGCTGCTATCGTTAGGAGATACAATCGCTGCACCTGCACGGATGATGAAATCACCTTCTTTATGAGCAAGAACATTGGTTGACATAAGAGCCGCAATAACCGCAATACCACATACTGGCTTTTTCATTATAATTTCCTTTTGGGGGGCTTAATCTTTATTGGTGAATGAGTAATCATTTCTTATTTTGCGTGCAAGGTATCATAGAATAACCCTACTTTATTGATGGAAATCAATTTGTGAAAAGTTGTGATTATTTATGTAAATTTATATCGACCCGATCACTTTATTCCTTCATTTTATTGACAGTTTTGTAATGCAGCTTTTCCGTGCGTCATTTTGTTAATCCAATCAATTCACTCTATTCGGATCTTTTTTGGATCAAAATAGAGCAAGCCAATATCTCATGTGCATCATTTTGGTGCAGAACAACAAGAATCAATCTCGCCTCGTATAATATTCAATGAGTTACATTTGGCTTAGTGCTTGCAAGTCTATGTTCATAATCATAAATACATTGAGGTTCTGATCATGCAAGACACTCTAACAATCGTTCTGGCCGGCGGTGTTGGCTCTCGGCTTTCCCCTCTCACCGATAACCGTGCAAAACCTGCGGTACCTTTTGGTGGCAAATATCGAATCATCGATTTCACACTCGCGAACTGCCTGCACTCCGGACTTCGCCAAATTCTGGTGCTAACTCAGTACAAGTCTCACTCTTTGCAAAAACACTTACGTGATGGTTGGTCGGTGCTTAACCCCGAGCTCGGCGAATACATCACCAATGTTCCCCCACAAATGCGAACCGGTGATAGCTGGTACAGCGGTACTGCCGATGCGATTTATCAAAACTTGTATCTGCTGTCTCGCAGTGAAGCCAAGCATGTGGTGGTGTTATCTGGCGACCATATCTATCGCATGGATTACGCGCCAATGCTCAAGCAGCACAAAAAGAACGAGGCCGACCTAACCGTGGCGTGCATGGAGGTTTCGATTGACGAAGCTAAAGAGTTTGGTGTGATGGAGATAGACGAGTCTCTAGAGATCAATAACTTTACCGAGAAGCCACGTTACCCTGCATGTGTACCTGGTAGGCCGACTCGAAGCATGGCTTCAATGGGAATTTACATCTTTGATAAAGAAGTACTGACACAGGCATTATTGGCAGACGCAGAAGATCCAGACTCAAGCCACGATTTTGGTAAAGACATCATTCCGAAATTGGTGGGCAACAACAGTGTTTACGCATACAAGTTTGGGGATGAAGAAGGCCGAGTGACCCAAGATGCGTACTGGAGAGATGTTGGTACTATCGACTCTTATTACCAATCGAATATGGACCTGTTAAAGCCAGCTTCGCCTATCGATTTATATCAACCTGATTGGGCAATTCGTACTTACGAACCGCAGCTGCCACCCGCACGAACCATTGCTTCGGTTGAAGGTAACCAAGGAATATTCATCAACTCGATGATAGCGAATGGCGTTGTAATTGAAGGCGGCTCGGCGCAAAACTCTATCTTCTTCCCTAAAGTGAAAGTCAGCAATGCCGCGATTGTGATTGATAGTATTCTGTTTGAAGATGTTGAGATTGGAAAAAATTGCCACATACAAAACTGCATCATCGACAAGAACGTTAAGGTGCCTGACGGAACCCAGATCGGTCTTGATGGCCTTGCCGATGCGAAACGCTTCCACATATCAAAACAAGGCGTGATTGTGGTGCCCTCTTCTTACCAATTTGAAGAGTAACCTTTAACGTTGGAATAGCTTTTCTTTAAACGAAAAAAGGCAGCGAATTCGCTGCCTTCTTATTTACTCACACAGCTTCAGTTAAGCCTTAACTGTCCATGTATTCGATTAAACAGAAACCTTAGAAAGGCCCTAACTCAATCATTTGAGCAATCACAACAGAAACCAAAGCGCCTACCGACCAGAACAAGAACAGTGGTAAGAAGAAACGAACCCACTTGGTGTAAGGTACTTTTGCTATAGCCAATACCGCCAACAAGCCACCATTGGTTGGGTAAATATAGTTAGAAATACCATCACCCAATTGAGAAGCCAGTGCCGCCACTTGACGAGTCACTTCACCAATATCTGCCAACGGAATAATGATTGGCATGGTGATCACCGCTTGGCCACTGCCCGATGGAATGAACAGGTTGATCGCAGCCTGCGAGAAGTAGATCCCTGCTGCTGCAACAAGTTTAGAGCTACCAGAAATGATCTGTGCAAGATAGAAGATAATAGAATCAACAATCTTCGCGTCTTCCATAATGGTTAGCACTGAACGAGCAAAAAAGATGATCAGTACCGCGATCAATACGTCGCTAACACCTTTGGTCCAATACTCACAGATCTTGTTCGGAGATAAACCCGCCACCAAACCCGGAATAATAGCCATCGCCACGAATGCACCCGCAATCTCGGTGAAGCCGAACCCCATCGTCAACGTGCCGAAGATCATGTATGCGAATACGCCCAAGAACGCGATGCCCGCAAGCTTTTCACGTGTGGTCAGTGTTTTCGCTTCAACATTTGATTCATAGTGGTAACCCGTGCCGTGTAACAAGCCTTTGGTCGGGTCTTGCTTAACTTTGCGCGCGTAGTTAAGTACATACCAAGCACCTGTTAGCAACATGAACATGCCAACAATAAAGCGATACCACATGCCTGAATACATAGGCAGTTCAGCGATAGTGTGTGCGATACCCGTAAAGAATGGGTTAGCCAAAGCGGCTGCGAAACCGGCACAACTTGCCAGTAAAACAACGCCAAGTGCCGTTATAGCGTCATAGCCAAGCTTGATACAGATCGGGATCATCAAAGAGATGAAAATGACATCAAGTTCACGCATACCGGTGAAGGTAACGTTGAAGAAGATCGCCGTCATGATCACAGGCGCAATCACGTATAAGCCTTGCTTCTTTAGCTTAGTAGTTAGTGCAACAACGGATGCGTCTAACAGACCCATGTGTTTGATAATGCCAAAAGCACCACCCACAAATACCACAACGCCCATCACGCCAGAAGCGGATTTGAAGCCTTTAAAAAATGATTCGAAAAAAGAGGCTAATGTTGTTGGGTTGCTGGTCAATTGTGTGTAGCTGTCTGGGTCGATAACCGTGCGGCCATTCATGACCACTCGCTCGAATTCACCAGCAGGGATGAAGTAAGTTGCAATTGCAGCAACGATCACCATGATAACCAAAGAGAGAAACGGGTGGTTTACTTCTTTCTCTGTGGGCGCTGCGTTAGCAGCTTGAGATGTAGGTACGGATGTAGATACCGTAGTCGTCATATAGACTCCTTATTTGTCAGCAACTAAGGTTCACTTAGCCGCCGGAGGGATTTTTGGAAAAACGAAACCCTTCACGCTGAACTAAGTTCGCGCTAATTTAGGTTGTTTCAAAAAGGCCTTTGATAGATGGTGCTCTCAAATGTACATAGTGAAGTAGTGAGAACTACTCTCTTTGCGTCCGAGCAAAATGCAGATGTTCAGCCAAGTCAGGCCAAACTGAATGAGGTCATTACAAGCAGGTAAACAGAAAAGTCTGTTTTGGTAATGCGTTTTTTATCAATTACAAAGACAAGCGGCGCATACTAGCACAACGAGTCATTAATTGTCAGAAAAGTGTGAGTTTCGTCATGCTTTGGTGAGCAAAAGAAAAGCGCCCACTAATAAGTAAGGCGCTTTTCTGCAATCGAATCGAGTTACTTAGGTGCTAATTCGTAGTTTTCTTGCATCTCATGAGGGGCAATCCCGTACTCATAATCCGCTAAGTAGCCATCCTTATAGACCTTCATTCCCTTCTCATCCCAGCTCACTTTGATCATCGCCGTGTTGCCATCTTCACTGCCTAACAGCTCCAGCATTTCTGCATCAATCTTAATGGCTTTGATGGTTTTAATACGCTTAAACGGCTTAAATTCAGTGGCCGAGAATACGATGGCCGAGCGATAACGCTTAAGCTTGAGTCCAATCGCAAAGATTCTCGATTGTTGCTCAAACTGCAACATATTGATCTAGGCTCAATTGATGAGTCTCGCATTTCAGAACTTGTGCGATTCAAAGTCGAAACGCCGGTTCGCTATGAAGGTGACATTAATTATTGGCGTCAGGGCGTCGAATTTCCTGTCGATCAACTGGCATCCAATAAAGAAGTCGATATTCGAGCACGCATTACCATACCCGAGTCTCAACTCACAGCAGGAGAGTTTCACTTCAATATGGAGTGGGCAGTTGAGTGTCTATAAATTAGTAACTTAAGCTGAGTTTTTAATCAAAGAAGAAAAAGTGAGTGAGCTGGAAAGAAAATCAATGGAGTGACAAGTTCGGAATTATAAAACCGATAAAGAGAGATTCACTGGGAATTCGCTGTAGGTTAGCGCAAATTATCAAGGATGGAGTTTTTTTGAACATGTCTTTAAAACACGAAACATAATATGCGATCAGTTCATCGGACTTTCAAGGGAGTAACAAGAGAATATTTGATAACACTGAAGTCAATCACACATGTGCTAATTCTCAGTTGGTTAATCTATGCGATGTTTGCTACGTTTAAATGACACAGTCATTGGAAAGGTATGATTTATGAAAATAAATGTTCAAACACATCATGTATCAATTAACGACGAGTCACGCAAAGACATCGAAGGTAAATTCGAGAAGATATCTAACCATTTCCCATCACTGATCAGTTGCGACATCATCATTACTAAAGAACACGGTCAACATCAGGTTGAAGTATTCACCAACTACGAAGGTGTACGAGTAACAGCAAAATCGACAGACGATGTTATGTACCCAGCTATCGCTGCAGCACTTAAGAAACTTGAAGCGGGCCTAAGTAACCGTAAGGGACAATTGAAAGCCGACCTACACGAGAAACCAACAAGCACGAAGCCAGAGATTGCTTCGGACATCATCCAAGAGATGAAATTGGTATAAATCGATAAGTAGTTAAAGCGAAATAACGAATAGAAACTTATTAAGAATTTCAAAGCCAGCATACGTTGCTGGCTTTTTCGATCTTAAAGCCAAGCAAACCTTCGCTTCTTTACCGTCCCTCGAATTCAGCTCAACCCCACATCATTATTAACGCCCTTAAGTTCTTAGCAGCTATAACAATCACTTGTGGGATTTGATACAGTTATAAGCAGAAATTTAGACCACAACGGAATGTTTATTATGAAGAAAATCGCGTTGATACTTTTCCTTGCTACTCAATTAATGGCTTGTACCGAGGTTGGCAGTGAAGCTTGGTGTGCGGATATGAAAGAAAAGCCTAAAGGTGACTGGACGGCTAATGAAGCGGGCGATTTTGCTAAACACTGTATTTTCTAATCACGTTAGCTTCTAATTCTACATTGGGCTGAATTAATACGCTCTGTGTAAAACAATCCATGGAATAAGTGAGTTTTAATGGAACACCAACTAGACAACAACTGGAAGCACATCGAATGGGTATTAACCGACGTCGATGACACGCTCACTTGGCAAGGTTCACTCCCTCCAGAAACCCTGATTGTGTTACAAAAGCTGAGAGACAATGGAATCAAAGTGGTCGCTGTAACGGGAGCCTGTGCTGGTTGGTGTGACCATATTGCGCAGCTCTGGCCTGTCGATGCCGTGCTTGGAGAAAACGGCGCCTTCTTACTAGAGAAGCAAGATGATGCATTACAACTCTCATCTGAAACACCGCTAGAACAAGTGCGTAAGAACCAAGCTAAGCTAAAACAAGAAGTTGAAGCGATCTTGTTGAGTTACCCCGACCTATCGCTAACTTTGGATCAATCTTACCGCTTGTGTGAGGTCGCGATTGATATCGGCCAAAACCGTAAGCCTGTTGATCCTGAAACTGTTCAAGCGGTACTCGAAAGAATACACGCTTTAGGCGCACACGCGACGGCAAGTTCGATTCATATCAACGCTTGGTACGGCGAACACTCAAAGAAAAACGCCGTGCACCGTTTCCTGGCTAATAAAGGCTTATCGCTTGAGCAAATCCACAATCAAGCCTGCTATGTCGGCGATTCAATGAATGATCAGCAGATGTTCGAATCACTTCCACTTACCGTTGGCGTGGCAAACATTCAACATTATTGGGATAAGCTAGAGCATCATCCAAGCAGGGTCATGTCGCAGCCTGGTGGCTATGGGTTTGCAGAATTTGTGGATGCGCTGCTGAGGCTTAAAAGTGAAGTAATTTAGATAATCGCTCAGACTTTGAAGCAAAAATCGCACAAGTTTTCACTCATACGATTTCATTCATGTCATGTCCATCGATTAAACGGGCTCAACGAACTTAGAGAATAATCATCCCATCTCGATAAGTCAGAGCAGGAGAAACGTCTTGACCAAGTAAGACCGGGCCATCAAGGTCGACGATTTCAGATTGAACGGCGATAGGCAGAGCTGCACGCATCGCTAATGATGTACCAAGCATACAACCAGACATCAGCGTAAATCCTAGCCTTTTGGCTTCTTCTGCAAGAACCAATGCTTCAGTCAAACCGCCCGTTTTATCGAGTTTGATGTTGACCATTTCATACTTACCCAACAGCGATGAGAGCTGTGAAGTAGTATGACAGCTTTCATCAGCACACAGTGGGATCGGGTGATTGATGTGTGCCAGTGACGCATCGTGCTGCTGTGGAAGAGGTTGTTCGATCATCGCAATATCAAACTCTGTTAGTTGATTAAACAACTCTTCGAGATTCAGGCCCGTCCACGCTTCATTGGCATCCAGTACAATCTGAATATCTGCCGCAGCTTCTCGTACCGCGCGAACACGCTCTACCACCTGCTCGCCGTCAAGCTTCACTTTCAGAAGTTTCGCACCATTCGCGACATAGTCTCGAGCCTGAGTCGCCATGGCTTCTGGCGTGCCAATCGAGACTGTCATTGCAGTCACGATTTGAGCAGGCAACTCAAACAAGCTATTCGGAAACGTCTGGTCGTTCTGCTGAGCTTCAAAATCCCAAAGCGCACAATCGACCGCATTGCGCGCTGCCCCTCCGGTCAATAAAGACTGAAGATGATCTCTTAGCTCTGCCGGATCAGTAACGCCTCGTTCAAACATAGCTTCAAGTGCGCTAGACGCTTGTTGGATTTGCGCTAACACAGACTCCGATGACTCGCCGTATCGTGGGTAAGGCGTGCATTCGCCCTGAGCTCGTTTGCCACCATGTTCAATGTAAACACGAACAACGTGACACTCAGTTCGACTGCCACGAGAGATGCGAAAAGGCGTTTGCATCGCGATAATAATGGGTTCAGCTGTAATCTTCATAATTTCACTCGGTTGATGTTCACTTTAACAAATGGAAACGTAGAAATGATGAAGTCGTTAAAGTGAATGTCGCAAATGATCAGTAATGTGTTGTACACCAAAGCGCACTGGGTCCGTCACTGGCACTTGATAGAGTGTGGTCCATTCTTGGCACAATGTCTCAGCCTCTTCAATGCTAATCGCCGACGTGTTCAAGCAGATACCCACCAGCTTCGCGTCTGGATTAGTCAGTCGCGCCGCTTGCAAGTTGGCTTCAATCGTCTGTTCTATGCTTGGTAATTTAGCATGAGGAAGGTTACGAATATGTGGTCGCCCAACTTCATGACACAGCACTAAGGCATCAGCTTGTGCGCCATGTAAAAGACCCAAACTCACGCCTGCAAACGAAGGGTTGAACAAAGAGCCTTGCCCTTCAATGATGTCCCAATCGTGGTCGGTAAAATCAGGGCTAATCGCTTCAACTGCGCCAGAAATAAAATCCGCAACCACCGCATCAATCGAAATACCGCTGCCTTCAATCAAAATACCTGTCTGCCCTGTCGCTTTAAACTGAGCGGATGTTCCCGCTTGTTTAAGCGACTTTTCAATCGCTAATGCCGAGAACATTTTGCCTACTGAGCAATCAGTTCCGACAGTAAGCAGGCGCTTACCTTGACGAAGCTTACCGTTACCAACATTAAGAACACCGTCAAAATGGCGCACATCATGAAGCTTAGTCAATCCTTGTTGCTGCATGTCAGCAAGCGGTGAAAATTCACTCAATCGTTGGTGCATGCCAGATGCAATCTCATATCCCATTTCTGCAGCGGCCATAATGGTTGACTGCCAAGAATCAGGAATAACACCACCCGGATTTGCGGTACCAATCACTAGCGTCTTCGCGCCCTGCGCTTGCGCCTCTTGCAGGGTCATATCCGTTAAGCCCAGTGAAACGGTATCACCCGTTAAACGCAGTTGACCTAGGCAGATTTCTGGTCGCCATTGATGAATACCGCGAGCTGTTTTTGCAGCGAGTGGGTCAGTAACATCCCCAAGAAAAAGAAGGTAAGGTTGAGCGATCGACATGAGTATTCCTAATTAATAAGCCCTTGTATGGGTTTACTTTAATTAAGAACTTCGAAGCTGCCGAATGCCTATTTATGGCGAGCCTATAACCTTAAGTTATAGGGTGAGTATGGATTTTCAATGAAGCGATAAATTGCTTAACGGAAATCGACTGAGGGGTGTGCTCAGCGCAAAGCATCGATACCGAAAATTGGATGTCTGGTTGAAGCGGCAACACACAGACCGCATCGTCATTTTGATATTGCTCTGCCGTCCACGGATCAACAATCGCAAACCCCGCTTGGTGCTTGACCAGTTCCGCAGCGGCGCTATACCCACGTACAGATATCGGGTGGTGATAATGCTGCTCACGTGCAATAAGGCGTTGATGTAACAGGAGGCCTAATGGATCGCGGCTATCGAGCCCGATGATTGGCAGCGGATAATTGATCAGATCATCTAACGTTAATTCCGCGGGGAAATGATCAACCGTATTGGAAGGAACCAAAACCTTTAGTGATTCGGTTAATAGCGTTTCACTTAATATCGCAGGCGGTGCTTCATCGCCAAACGCGATAGCAATATCAAGCTCATGCTTTAATAACCCAGCACACAGCTCATCACGGTTTGCAGTCAGCAACTCAAAAGAGAGCTCTTGTTCCCGAGACATTTGGGCTATTACCTGAGTTAGTAATTTAGTCGCCAGTATCGGCGGCGCACCAATGCGTAAATGCTGATGGCCTTGCTTCACTTTGTTGGTCAGAGATCGAAATTGCCCCAATTGCTGATACACCTTTTCCGCTTCTGGCAGTAAGGTTTTTGCCTCAACCGTTGGCACCAACCGCCCTTTAACTCGTTCGAATAAGCCAAACCCAAGTTGTTGCTCCGTGTGCGCCAAAATACGGGTCACGTTTGGTTGCGACACATGCAAGCTGCGCGCGGCTCCAGATACGGTTCCGGTCTGCATAATGGCGTAAAAGACTTCCAATTGTCTTAGGTTCACATTGATGTCCTTATGGTTCGCGAAACAAATCTAGGGTTTGGCTTTTCTTGTATTAGCTAAGCTGTTTATCGGTCTAGCTAGCGTTTTGCGTGAGTCTATTTTAGTAGCTCAGCTATCGTAGGTTGAAGTATCTCAGCCCAAGTTTGATAAGCCTTCGCATTCAAATGCAGATCATCACACGAGTACTTGTTCGACAACAGCTTATTAGGCGACAATACTGAATTCACATCTAAGAACGCAATGCCTTGCTGTGTACAGTACTCGCTTAGCTTGCTATTGAGCAGTTCAACCGACGGATTTAAACCTTGCAGTTTAGAGCCAACATAAAGCGTTGATTGCACCAATATGCGAATCTCATTTTCTTGCCACACCTTAAGCATATCAATGTAGTTCTGGTAGATATGGTCGACATCATAACCCTGAGCTAAATCGTTTATCCCGGCCATAAAACACACCAGCTTTGGCTTCACATTTAACGTGGTATCAATACGGCGTAACATGCCCGTCGTGGTATCACCCGCGAGACCGCGATTGACCATCGAGATATCACGGAAAATATCCGCCCACGGTGCCCACTCGGTGATCGAATCACCAAACATCACTAAGTCTGCATTTGGGGAAAAATGGCGGTGGTTGTCTGATGTCATGATGTAACGACTCATACTGTGGCCTCGTTGCTGAATCTCAGACTGAAGAGCGACTGCCTTGAGGATCTCGCTATCTGGTGTAGTGCTATCGAATTGAGCTAGCAACCCTTCGATATGTGGCTTTAAAGGGCTAAGACGAGTACTCAGCTGATGGTGTTCTTTAAGGGAAGATAACCTCTCTAGTAATACGTACAGAGAGCTGTTTTGACCAACTTCTTGAAATAACTGATATAGATCGAGGACAGGGTGTTGCTGCAACGCGGCAAGTAATTGCTTGTCTTCCATGGTGTTATCTAACCCTTCAATTATCTAGTGATGAACTCAAGATAATATCCGATTGCGTACGGGATAGATAACACTAGAAGCAGATCGTTACTTTTACTAGAAGTAAATAGTTACTTTTCTTTGATTAGCAGATGATTACGATTATCACGGCTTTTCTTAATCAGCTCGTTGCTCTCATCCATTTCATCGGATTTCGCAAGGCGATCATAAAGCAACACGTTCACCGTCGCAGCCAAGTTCATGCAACCAACTGTTGGTACGTACACCACGTGATCCGCTCTATCGGCAACATCTTGAGAAATAGAACCATCTTCAGGGCCAAAGATATAGATAGCGTTTTCTGGGTGTTTAAAACGCGGCAGTGGTGTTGCACCTTCTGCTAGTTCCACACAAATGATCTTAGTTTCAGGATCAAGATTGTCTAAAAACGACTCAACACCGGTCAACGGGATGGTTCGCGCAGCACTCTTGGTATCGGTGTGAAATTTAGCGGCTTTTTCGTAGCGTTGCCCTGTGTATTTAACTTCGTCGACTTGGTAACAACCAGCCGCGCGCATAACAGCACCAACGTTTGTCGGGCTCTTTGGGTTAGTTAAACCAATAGTCACATGGCTTTTGTTCATGAATCTTTCTCACTTAACGAATAGACATAGCAGGGTGCTACAAAGCGTCGCATTCTAACAAAGCAGAGTCGAATTCAAAAGCATCGATACAAACTCACTTTTTCGCCCTTAAGCCTCTAGTTGCAAGGCTTCTCACCAAAAAAATCTAACCGTCATCATATTTATAAAACAAAAACACGCTAGGGTAACAATTAAACAACAAGCCCATTTACATTTTGAAACCACATTAATAATGTGTTGAAAATTGCATGAGACAATCACACAGGAAGCGTGACATGACCCTAACCATCAAAAACCGCCTTTATATTCTCTCTTTCATTCCACTGCTATTGATGGCAATCGGGATGATGAGCGTGACGTATATGAAGAGTACCGAGCTAACCGCACAACAAGTAGAATCGACGCGTAGCAATATGATGGCGATGAAAGAAAAGGAACTCAAAGCGTATCTGCAAATGGCTCAATCTTCTATCAGCCCGTTCTTGGAAAGAGGTGCAACATTAGAAGAAGCCTTACCGACATTAAGAACACTCGAATATGGCGAGTCTGGCTACATCTTTGGCTACGACTCTAAAGGCGTTCGAGTGGTTGTTGGACAAAATAACGATGGCATTGGTAAAAACTATTACGACCTACAAGACAAAAAAGGCAATTACCTGATTCGCGACCTAATCAAGAACTCGAAGCTTGGCGAATTCACCACCTACTACTTTCCTAAACTTGGTCAATCTGAAGCCCTACCAAAACTCAGCTACTCGATATTCATTCCGCAGTGGGACTTAATGCTTGGTACGGGGTTTTATACTGACGACATCGATGCGGTCATTGCAGAAATGAAAGAGAGCTCGAACGCTGCACTACAAAGCTCACTGACTGCCATCGCTATTTTCTGTGGATTAATCGCCCTTGTGGTTGCCGTGTTTGCAGTAGCAGTTAACCGAACAATTATGAAGCCACTTGAGCAGTTTGACCGTTCAATCAGCGCATTCGCGAGTGGCGAAGCTGACTTAACCGCTCGAATGGAAACCTTCAAAGCGCCAGAGTTCACTAAGCTCAGCGAGAACTTCAATGCCTTTGTGGCAAGCCTGCAAACCATCATTCGCAGCGTAAGTGATGTCGGTCAGCAAGTCGTAGCCGAGACATCTAGCATGTCTTCTCGCGCTGCGCAGGTCGACGTGATTGCTACAGGGCAACGTGAAGAGACAGAACAAGTTGCAACAGCGATGACTGAGATGACCACAACGGCTCAAGAAATCTCTAGCAACGCTAGCCAAGCGGCGGATTCCGCAAAGCTTGCAGAGGGCAATGCCAAAGAAGCACAACAGATCGTAAACGCAGCTGCAGATTCGGTAGCAGGCCTAGCTAGCGAAGTATCAGAAGCCAACACCGTGGTGTCTCGTTTAGAAGGCGATGTACAAAACATCTCCTCTTCGTTAGCGGTCATCCAAGACATTGCCGAGCAAACTAACCTACTCGCGTTGAATGCCGCGATTGAAGCTGCGCGTGCAGGCGAACAAGGGCGTGGGTTTGCTGTAGTTGCCGATGAGGTTCGTAAACTAGCAAGCCGAACTCAAGAGAGCACCGGCGACATTCACAAGATGATAGAGCAACTTAAAGCTGCCTCAGATGCTGCTGTGAAAGCGATGGATTCAAGTCAAAACCGAAGTGCGCAAACCGTGGAAGAAGCGAATGCCGCAGCCGAAGCACTGGCGAAGATCCAAGCGTCGATTGATACCATCATGGACATGAACTCGCTTATTGCGACAGCCACTGAACAGCAAAATATTGTCGGCCAAGAGATATCTCAACGCATCGTCGTAATTTCTGACCAAAGCTCACAATCGGCAGAACTCGCGAATCAAAACCGTACAGGTAGCCAAAACCTCAACAGTCGTGCAAATGAGCTGTATCACTTGGTGGATCGCTTCACCGTCTAATACATTTTCGGTCTAGTAAGCCGTAATCAAACGATAATTAATCCTAAAACACGCCGGGCTTCAGAATCTCTATTCTGAAGCCCGTTTTTATCGGTGGAGGTTTTAAGCCATACACTAATCCAATTGCTCAGAAAGGAAGTCCACCAGCAGGCGAACCTTTGAAGATAAGTTGCGGTTCTGAGGATAAAGCGCCCAGATCCCTTCTTTGTCATCTCGATAATCGGACAGCACCTCAACCAACTCACCAGAATCAAGGTCTTCACTCACATAGTATTCAGGCAACTGCACCAAGCCAATGCTCTGCTTAGCTGCGTCTAACAAGGCTAAACCACTGTTGCACTTAATGCGTCCGTTAACACGAACTGAGCGAGGGCGTCTATTTTCTTTGAAACGCCAATGTTCAAATCCACCGACTAAACATTGGTGATTATTTAATTCTGATAATGTATGCGGCTCGCCATAACGTTCAATATATTCAGGGCTTGCACATACATAAAGTTGGCGTTGAGACAGCCTCTTTGCCACAAGGCTTGAGTCTTCCAAGCGGCCAAGACGAATCGCAACATCAACACCCGAATCGATAAGATCGAGCTTTTGATTGGTCAGCATCAGCTCAAGCTCTACTTGCGGGTGAAGCTTTAAGAATTGATGCAGTATTGGGGCGAGTTGGCGCTCACCATAAGTCACAGGCGCGGTGACTTTCAGTAAGCCTTTGGGTGTTGATTGCATCTGCGTGACCGCAAGCTCAGCAATTTCTAAACCTTCGACCAACAACTTACATTGTTGGTAATAGAGTTGCCCAGCCTCTGTAAGAGACACCTTTCGAGTCGTTCGATTGAGCAGTTTCACTGCGAGTCGTTCTTCGAGGTTTGCTACTCTACGACTGATTTGAGCCACCGACGTAGCGAGCTTCTGCGCCGCACCAGTAAAGCTTTCACGCTCTGCCACTGCAACAAACTCACTTACCCCTTCCCAATTGGCCATGCCTTTACCTTATGCTGAACTTTGGTTACCCATACAGTGTATTGAAGTTAGATATCAGTGTCACCTTGCTTGATATGCGCTGTGCATTAATCTTCGGCACCTATAGTCATTCCCTTACAGAACCATATTTTTGTCCTAACATTAACCTCATCCCCTATTGCTAGGGTGAGAATCTCTAAAACACTGGTACAACAAAGTAAGGTATCCCTTTGAAGAAGTTAATCATACTTGCATCAACTCTTGTACTCAGCACCACTGCGTTTGCAGCAACTAAAACAACAATTCAAGAAACAACGCTAAAATCTGATACATTTGTTACTGAAGCGGAAGCATACGATGCAGGCACCAACCTTATGGATGAGTTAAGCGCAAAAACACCTTTTGAGCTTTCAAGAGAACTGCCACAGTTCCAACAGACAACCAAATACGATTCGTTCAAGATTGATGATGCAAATATGGAAGTGAAAAAGATCACTAACATGAACGGCGACATCCACTACCAAGCGAACGTAAAAGTGGACTACCGTTACACATACAAAGACGGTCTTAGCAGCTAACACTGAGTGATTGATCAGGTCTAAAAACTGATCACCTAGTCAAAAGACTGATCACCTAGTCAAAAAGAAAGCCCGCACTCATAGAGTGCGGGCTTTTTGTCGTTCACCGCTGATTAATGGGACTCAATACGAGCAACCATTATCAGCTCATATTCGTCTGTCTAATTTTGAAAATTACACTTCAAACTGAGACACAAGGCTATCTAGCGCTTCACACTGTTCAGCCAATGCCATACATGCATTTTCTGCGCTGCTTGCCATCTCAACCATTTGCATGGTGCTTTCAGCGATGCGTTGAACATTCTTATTCACTTCTTCAGACACTTGAGACTGTTGCGAAGCCGCCGTAGCAATTTGTGTGTTCATGTCATTCATCTTGCCAATTGAGTTACGAATCTCACTCAATGAAGATGCTGCAGTTCCTGCTTGAACAATGGTTTTCTCGCCACTCACTTTGCTTTCAGTCATCACGCCAACCGCGTGTTTAGCCCCCACTTCTAAGCGTTCAATCATTGATTGGATTTCGCCAGTGCTGTCTTGAGTTTTACTCGCAAGCGCTCGAACTTCATCAGCCACAACCGCAAAGCCACGACCTTGTTTACCCGCTCGTGCCGCTTCAATTGCCGCATTCAAAGCAAGTAGGTTGGTTTGCTCTGCAATGCCTTTGATAACTCCCAAAATAGAGGCAATGTTCTTCACGTCTGTGTCCAGCTCTTGAACAACACCGCCCGCGTTCTCGATATCTTGCGCAAGGCGTTCAATCGAAGTCACGGTCAAGCCAAGCGTGGTGTCTGCCGATTCCACTTCATGATTGGCAACATTACTGGCGGTTGCCGCATCTAATGCATTACCACTCACCACTTCACTGGTTGCTTGCATCTCATGAACCGCCGCCGCGACTACTTCACTTTCACGCTGTTGGTTCGATGAAAATTCAGCAACACTTTGCGTTAACGATTTAATGTTTTCCATCTCAGCGCGTACCGCATTCGATGTAAAAATAACTTGTTCGACGGTGACATGGATCTTGCCAACAAACTGGTTGAAAGCAGAACTTAAACGAGCGATCTCATCATTACCTTCGACCTTCATACGTTGAGACAAGTTACCGTCACCCGATGCGATCTCATTCATCGCTTTCTCTACGTTCTGGATTGGCTGAACGATAAAGCGATTGGATAACCACATAGCGAAAAGTGCAGCGAAAACAGCAACGGCCATACCCACTTCAATGATCAACTTACTCGATTCAATAGAGTCATCGGCTTGCTGGCGAAGCTCTTTCTGTTTCAATTCGATCAGAGTTCGGATATCGCGCAGTTGAGTACGAATGATCGCAAACTCTGCGTCAAGCGCTGGCGAGTAATCAATATTGTATTGGTCTGCGTTTGCTGGATCAGCGAACATTGGCTCGTGCAGTGCCACCCACTTGCTCATCGCGTTAACAAGCTTTGCTAACTCGCCACGTGAAGATGGGTCCAACACGCCCGCTTGATACAAGGTTTCGACACTTTGAAAACGAGGAACCGCTTTGTAAGCATTGTCTTTAAATTCAAACTTTTGGTACTCAATCGCCGCTTGGTCTTTCGAGAGTAATAGACCTTGAGCAGAAGCGATAACTTGATAAATGTCACGATACCCATCTTCCAAATTGTCTAACACGGGCTGAACCACATTATTGAGCTCATTATTAATCGCAGCTTGAGCATTTGATCTGATAACGTTGAGCACAGTAACGGTAGAAAAAACAATCACAATCACCAACAGCGGGATCGCGATTTTACTCTTAATCGAAAGATTATTGATATTCATTGGGATTAATAACCACACTTCAAATAGGGATGCGCGCGCAATATACAGCACACATATAAAATCCCGCTAAGCTTTTGTGAGCTTCATCTCATAGCAAACGATACCGTAAATTCGTGTGATGTTTTTTCAATCAAAGGTTAACTTTCGGCGACTAAAATACTCTCTGATTTAGACTTATTTGCTGCTGATACGCGCAAATACTGGAGAAGTGTTAGAAATAACACCATAATGTAGGGCTCTAAAATAAGTAGGTAAGAACATGAAAATTTGTGGTGTTGAAATCAAAGGTAACGATGCAGTCATCTGTCTTCTTTCTCTGTCAGACGGCGTATTTAACATTCCTGATTGCCGAGTTTCTAAGGTTGCGATTAGCGACGCAAACGACACACAGAATATGAAAGACTTTCAATTCTCTTTTGCAAAGTTAATGGAAGATTACCAAGTAGAAAAAGTTGTAATTCGCCAACGTCAGACTAAAGGCAAATTTGCTGGCGGTGGCTTTGGTTTCAAACTAGAAGCAGCGATTCAACTGATCGACGGCCTAGACGTAACCGTTGTATCTCCTGCTGACATCAAAGAGAGCCTTAAGCGTAACCCTCTAATGATGAAGTTCAAAGAAACTGGCCTTAAGCAATACCAAGAAGCACCGTTTACAACGGCTTACGCTTGTTTGATGAAACGCTAGTCATCAATCGCTAGCGAAAAAATGAGTAAAAAAAGAGCCTGCATTGTCAGGCTCTTTTTGGTTTCTAGTCATCGACTTTAAGTAGAGTGAGTTTTGGTATACAAACTACCGCTGTAACACTGTTCGTCTGCGAGACTTAATCCATTCTGGCTTCCTCACCACCAAATAAACCGCAGCAGCAGACAGGGCGAAGCCCATTGCACCATAGATGTCGAACGACTCACCGAAAATAAGCCAAGCTTGGATTGCTGTCGTTGGTGGAACTAAGTAAAACACTGAGGCCACACTTGAAGATGCACCGTGTTCTACCATGTAAAGCAGCAAGAGGATAGCAACACAAGACAGAACAACCACCAGCCAGATTAGAGTCAGCGTGAATTCTACAGTCCAGTTCACTTGCATCGTTTCGTAACGCATTGCGAACGGCAGAAACAGCGCTGCAGAAGCCAAGTATTGCACCATCGCACCGCCGACCATATCGGTCCCCTGACAGAAGCGCTTCTGATACAGAGTGCCGCAGGTAATGCCCACCAAAGAAACTAAACACAATAACGTTGCCAAGCCTTTTTGGTCGTCTGACTGCCATTCAATATTGCCCATCAACACCAAACTGATACCCGCAAAACCAAGCGCTAAGCCCAGCCACTGCGCGAAATTAAAACGCTGTGGAGTACAGCTGATCATAATCAAGGCGGTAAGAATCGGTTGCAAGCCAACCAGTAAAGAACTCAACCCGGCAGGCATACCCATATCAATCGCCAGATAGGTGCCACCAAGGTAGAAACCATGAATCAAGATGCCGACCACACTAGCGTGGAAGAATGCTCGACCACGAGGAATACGACGCTTAAGGATTGCAATCAAAACCAAGAACAGCGCCACGTTGGCTACCATCCTCAATGAAAGTAATGTTGCGGGTTCCGCGTATTCCACACCAAGACGTGCGCCAACAAAGCCTGACGACCACAATATTACAAACACAAACGGAATCATTTTAATCAGCATTACAAACCTCTGGTCAACTCTTCATCAATGCTGTTACCTTAGTTGGGTACAGATAACTAATAAAGATACAGATATAACACTTTAAATGGTTACAGATTGAGAGTGAGCAACGAGGGAGAAAAACGTGGAAGCAGAACTCAGCGGCAATAAATACCTTGCTACCGAACAACATATTAAGGCTCAGATCGATAAAGGACTCTTTCATCCAGACGATCGCCTTCCCTCAATTCGTCAATTGAGTGAACAGCTTGGCGTGAGCAAAAATACCGTTATTCGCGCCTACCAAGAATTGGAAGCGACAGGCTGGGTTTATTCTGTACCTAAATCTGGCTATCGCGTGAAAGCGCCGAACACCACTAGCTGGGATGCATCAAGCCAACCTCAAAAAGTCGATCTGTTGTCTGTCACCAAATCGGTACTCTCTCGTCCAAAAGGTCGTCTGAAATTGTTGGCAGGCTCGGCCCACCCGAATATCAACAACCCTGCGATTCGTAGCTTGTATGCCGAAATCGGTCGCCACAGTCGATTACAAACTCAGCTTCCCGGTTATTACCAACTCCCCCCCGGCGACGAGCAATTAGTAAAGCAATTGTTAAAGATCACCCATGATCTTGGTGTGCCTGCGGGATCGAAAGAGATTGCGATTACTCATGGTGCTCAACAGGCGATCAGTTTGGCACTGCGTGCGCTCACCAAGCCCGGCGACATTGTGGCGGTCGAGTCGCCCTGTTATTTCGGTAATCTACTTTTACTTGAATCACTTGGCTTGCAAGCCCTTGAAATACCAAGCAGCGTCAGCCACGGAATCGACATTCCTTCGCTACAAAGTGCACTGGTTCAATGGGAAGTGAAAACCTTACTGCTAACGCCAAACTTTACCAATCCAACGGGTTCACGGATGCCATTGGCGAATCGAAAAGCATTACTGGAGATCACCGGATCTTTACCAATTATCGAAGACGATGTGTTCGGTAGCTTGGCATTCGATACACCAATCGCTAGCCTCAAAGAGCTTGATGACCAAGATAGAGTCATCTACGTCAATTCATTGTCTAAAACCTTAGACTCACGCTTGCGAATCGGTTGGTTACTATCGGGTCGCTACCAACCTTTGGTCGAAAAGTACCTTTTATGCGACAACATGGGCAGCTCAAATCTGATGCAATCCGCTGTGGGGCAATTCCTCACTACTGGAAAATACCGCAGTCATTTATCCAAAATGAAACGGCTCTACCAAACCAATCAAAAGCAATTTCAAAGCCTGTTAATACAAGCACTAGATAGCTATCCTCACCTTGTCGGGCAATACCACCTATCAAAACCGGAAGGCTCTTTTTTAAACTGGATAACACTGCCTGAATCGGTCGATAGCTACGCGGTCTATCAAGATTGTTTGAAGCATAAACTCGGGATCTTACCCGGAACAGTATTTGGCACCAACGGCCAATATAAACACTGCTTGCGCTTTACTGTTGCCAATATTGAAGAGAGCAAAGAGTGGAAAGAAGGGGTTGTGACACTAGCCAAGATAATCGCTGAGCACGTACGTTAGGTTACCTTTCTAATTACCATTTAGACCAAAACAACAAAGCCCCATTCAACTGAATGGGGCTTTCATCATTATCATATCTTGAGTTGCTTAAATACGATGGTTAGTTAAATACGATTACCCTTGCCAAGCGAACTGTTCAAAAACTTTGTCGACTGGCGTTTTAGCAACGTGGTTTACGTAATTACTGATCACTTTCTGAGACAGGCCAAGAATCACTTCTAGCACTTGTTGCTGACCGTAGCCCGCTTCGAAAAATGCTGCCATTTCACTTTCAGGCACATTGCCGCGGTTACGTACCATGCTCAGCGTAAAATCATGCAGGGCTTGCAGCTTTTCAGTGGGTAAATCTGTGCGATTACGCAGTGCTTCGGTGATTGCAGGATCGACCTTCATTGAATGTGCAATGCCAGTGTGTGCAGGAACGCAGTAGTGGCATTCGTGTTCAACGTTGATGGTTTGCCAAACAACCGTTAGCTCTTCAGCATCGAAAGATGAGTCACTAAACGCCTGATGAAGCTGAGTGTAAGCCTTAAGTGTGTTTGGAGATTCAGCCAATACACCAAACAAGCCCGGCACTCTGCCCATCTGCTTTTTAGCGCCCTCAAGAATAGGTTGGCTTTGCTCTGGCGCGGATTCTACTGAGTGAATTTTGAAGTTGCTCATTGCTCTATCCCTATCAATTTTCGGTTCTAAAGTTATTCAATCACGGAGCAATTAATGAATGTTCTCCGTTGGTGTGAAAACAATATAGATCAAACAAGAACGATCGTTCAAGTGTTATGTTGAACACTCGTTCAAACTGTACATTGAAGCCTGACGGATATCTTTTGTTCATAACGAGAAAGCCCAACAGGCAACACCTGATGGGCTTTCTCTTTTTCTCAATTTTTTGCAAGCGGCTACCAATATTCTGCGTGAGCCAAGCCTTTAACACAACTCGACTTGCCACTTGTTACTTTGATTTCACCACCAGTTAACAATTGAGCCAACCAACCGTGAGGGAAACTCAATTCAAAGGGCGCTGGGACCTGCTCAACGGTAATTTGCCCAAAGCCCACTTTTGAATAGTAGTCAGGATCACCGTACGTCACTGCAAGCTCAATACCCTGCTCTTTTAGAAACTGCAAACCGAAGTTAATCAGGCGCTGACCAATACCACGCTTTTGCATCTGAGTGCTCACCGCCACTGGCGAAAGCAAATATGCCTTGGTTTCATCATCAAATGAAAGCGGCGTAAAGATAATCGCACCCACAATCGTGCTATCCGCATCCGACTCACTAGAATCGTCTTCAGCGACAAAGCAAAGTAGCTCTGTCGGGGCTGTAGTCGTTAAAAGGTCGTTGGCAAGCATACCCACGGTTTTACCTTCGTTCTCACCTTCTGAATCCGTAAAGGTTTGAGTGAAAACTTGAGTGATCGTTTCGATTTCGCTTGAATTATATTGTCTAAATTTCATGGTGTTACTCACTTACTTTAATTTCTTGAGCACAAAGAACTGATAATCAAAATCACGTTGTTCAGAACCTTTCGAAGGCTGTTGATCCAAGCCGTTCTTTGATGTGTTGCTATCGAAAAATTGTTTAACTTCATTGTCGCAATCTACGAGCGCTTTTGAGTTCGGCATCGTTGCTTTAAGCGCTTCTACTCGCTTTTGAAAGGGCTGGTAATACGCAAGCCAACCAGCATCGCTCAGTGCAAAGTGCTCCAAGACTTCATAACCCGCAGCTTGTGCCTGTTTAATTCGCTCGGATACCGTCGTCATGTCTGGATACTCTTTTTGCCAGAACGCTTTGCTCGATTCGTTAGGTTGTTCGGTATTCCACACCAAATCATTAACGACCAATATGCCGTCATCACTGAGTAAATTTCGCCACTGCTTTAGCGCCTTTTCAACACCCATGATGTAAGCGCTGCCTTCCGACCAAATTAGGTCAAACGACTTAGCTTCAAACGGCAGATCCATCATGCTCGCGCATACGGTTTTGACGTTGCTTTCTAAGCCAAGAACCTGTGCTTGCTGAGTCAGAACATCTAAACTCGGTTGATCATTATCTACCGCCGTTATTTGCACATCCACTTGATGTTCTACTAAGGCTTTCGCTAACACAGAGGTGGCAATACCTTTACCACAACCGATCTCAAGCACACGTTTAGGAGAAACCGAAACGTGTACCAACGCCGCTAAAGTATCTTCCGCTGTTCCTGGCCCTAAACGCTGTAAACCCTCAAAGATCACCTCAAAATCCGCCATGTACTGGTCATGATCGTTCATGTCTTTTGAAAGCCATTTCAGTCGCAGTGCTTGCTTCTCATCAAAGCCTTGCTTAATGAGCCAATCGAGATGCGCATCAGGCGCCACCTTGTCCATCGATTCATGCCAATCTTGCAAACCACTCTCGCCTAACAAGGCCGATAAAAGATCTCTCGAACGCTGTTTCTGAGCGATCTCTTCGTCCAATTGTTCGAGTCGGTTTTGTAACAAGGAGCGGTCAACCTTGGCATCCAAACACGCCTGACACTCTTTCAACGTCAGTCCACCCGCTTGTAACTGCTGCAACAATTTCACACGCTGCAAGTCGCGTTCGGAATAACTTCGATAACCATTACTGGTGCGTTGAGCTTCTATCAAACCCAACTTTCCATAGTACAAAAGCGTTGAACGGCTCAGGCCAACGAGCTCCGCTAATTCAGATATGCGATACATCCACTTCTCCCTCATTTCAGTAGTAAAGATAAACTATGAAGTTGTAATCAGGTCAACAGAATTTTCGACACTTTTCTCGTTCTTTACCTATTTACCTTCAAATTGATAAAGCGATCTGAGCGTGTCTTTTACCCATAGAACGGTTAGTCATCGACATTGCCTGAAAGGGATTCAGGAAAGGAGAAGTATTAAACTTGATGAATTGAAAACAATTAGCTCATAAACATACTTCTTTTTAACTGAATTTTGCCAATTTCTAAATCATTCAATAATGGACGAACGTTAACTAAACGATAAATAAACTCACCGAGTGAATACTTAAATCAACCACACATATACACCAGAAATTCCTGCTTAAATTTTTTAGAAAAATTCAAAATTTATTAGAAATTACCCCCTAACTTTACTGAGTATTTTGTTAGTCTTGGAAACAATTATTTACAATCCAAACAAAATTTAATTGGATCGCTTGAGGTTGTTTTTCTTGAATATGAAATTATTCGGCAGTTCTTTGATTCTGTCAGGAACTGCATTAGGGGCTGGCATGCTCGCTATTCCCATGGTGTTGGCCCAATTTGGCTTCATGATCAGCTCAGTGCTGATGCTACTTATCTTTATCGGCACCACATACTCTGCACTCCTCCTGGCAGAAGCATGCACTAAAACTAAAGACAACAGTGGCATGAGCAGTGTTGCTTATCTCACTCTGGGCAGCAAAGGTAAACACTTTATCAATGCACTCTTTTACCTGTTGCTAGTATGCATGTTGATCGCTTATATCTTGGGTGTCGGTGACATCATTCATAAGCTACTGCTCGACGTTGGTGTCGATGTATCAGCATCCGTTGCGTATACCATTTTCAGCCTATTGATGGGTGCTATCGTCGTCTCGGGCAAGTCTTATATCGACAAACTGAATCGCGGGCTATTCATCTTGATGGTCGTGATGCTGTTTATCGTTATCGCGTCATTATTTAGCAACATTCGCCTTGATTACCTAACTCAAACCAGCCAATACACGGCCAACGACGTGGTGCAATACAGCGCAGTTATCTTTACTAGCTTTGCCTCTATGGTGGTGATCCCGTCACTGGTTATCTACAACCGTGAAGCAACTCAAAAGCAGATCCGCAATATGATTCTGCTAGGCTCAGTGATTCCATTAATTTGCTACCTAACTTGGTTATTCGCGATTATCGGCAACCTTGGCACAGACGCGATAAGCCAGTTCCACAATATCTCTGAGTTGATCTCTGCGTTCAGCGGCCAATCTGCTTGGTTGAAAGTGGTGATCGCTCTGTTCTCTGCTCTGGCCTTGGTGACTTCTTTCCTCGGCGTGTCGATGGCGCTTTACGACCAAAACAAAGATGCGGTGACCAACAACAAAGCGTTGGCTTATGCGCTAACCTTCATCTTACCTTTGGTATTAGCTGAGCTGTTCGCTAGCCAGTTTGTAAGCATGCTGGACTATGCAGGCATGGTCCTGGTGTTCCTAGCTATCTGGGGCCCACTCGCAATGGTAGTTAAGGTTCGCAGACCTGACTTCCCTCACCTACAAACCGAAGGCAGCTACACAGCAGCCGGTGGCGACACGGCATTAATGGCGACATTTGGTTTTGGTGCGTTGATTTTCGTGTCTTGGTTTATGGGTTAACTATTCACTGAGTAATATACCCAAACTAAGACCAGAAAGAGCAGCGTTGGCTGCTCTTTTTTATGCCTAATTTCCCTACCCACGTTATTCCTTCCTCCTTATCGACACACATCGTCAGAGACATTCAAACAACGTATTTAGAAACAATAATTTAGATAAACAACTCGTCATATTTAGATCTCAGCACCAGCTCAAAACACCATGTTCTATGATCATATAAAGTAACTGCGTTGCTGATACATCTGATAATTAGATCACAAAACAACCCCAATGGTATTGTATTGGTATTATATTTTGGAATACCATCATTCGCGTACCCTACAGTACTAAAGGACATAATAATGAAATCGAATAACTTCAAACTGTCTTCAATGATGTTCATTGAATGGTTTATCTGGGGAGCATGGTTTGTTCCCCTATGGCAAATACTCAATACCAATGGATTCACACCAACTGAGATCGCATGGTCTTACGCATGTACCGCGATCGCCGCGATCATTTCACCGATCTTAGTTGGTTCAATCACCGACCGATTCTTCGCTGCACAGAAAGTACTTTCTGTGATGTTGATAGCAGGTGCAGGTTTGATGTACTTAGCGGCTCAGCAAACCGAGTTCGCCACCTTCTTCCCACTACTTTTGCTTTACTCACTGACCTACATGCCGACGATTGCACTGACCAACAGCATTGCTTTCTCTAACGTTGAAGACGTAGAACGTGACTTCCCGCGCATTCGTGTTATGGGTACGATCGGTTGGATTGCGTCAGGTATCGCTATCGGCTTCCTACCAGGTTGGTTAGGCTATGGTGATATTTCATCAAGCAATATCCCACTTATTCTGACCGCTTTAGCATCTTTGGCTCTGGGTATCTTCGCGCTAACACTGCCAGATACACCACCGAAAAGTACCGGTAAACTCAGCCTTAAAGTGATGCTTGGCCTAGACGCTATCGTGCTGCTAAAAGACAAAAACTTCCTAGCATTCTTCGTTTGTTCTTTCATGTTCAGCATGCCTCTAGCGTTCTACTACATCTTCGCTAATGGCTACTTAACTGAAGTAGGAATGAGTAATGCGACAGGTTGGATGACGCTGGGTCAGTTCTCTGAAATCTTCTTTATGCTGGCACTACCATTCTTCACAAAACGATTTGGTATTAAGAAGGTATTACTTCTTGGTCTATTTACTGCCGCGGTTCGTTATGGATTCTTCGTTTACGGTAGCGCAGACACTTGGTACCTCTACTCACTGCTGTTCGCAGGCATCCTATTGCACGGTGTGAGCTACGACTTCTACTTCGTAACGGCTTACATCTATGTCGACAAAAAAGCACCGGCTCACATGCGTACCGCTGCGCAAGGCCTTATCACATTAGGTTGCCAAGGTATTGGTAGCTTGCTCGGTTACCGCTTAGGTGGCGTGTTGATGGAGAAGATGTTTGCTTACGACGAACCACAGAATGGCCTGACATTTGATTGGGCTGGTATGTGGGGCTTCGGAGCCATCATGATCGCCATCATCCTAGTCATCTTTATGTACTTCTTCCGTGAACCAAACGGCGAGATCAAAGAGATTAATATCGACAACAAATCAGATGGAACCCCATCAGAGCAAACTCCAGTAGAAAAAGCTCAAGCGTAACTTTATACCTGCTCGGTCTCTCTCCTAGCTTCTGACTGAGCAGCTTTTAGATAACCTATTTTTGGTGAAGTAAGATGAACATTTCAAAACAAGACAGAATTTTAGGCACATTTTATGGTCAAGCACTGGGTGATTCGATGGGAATGCCATCAGAGCTTTGGCCAAGAAGCCGAGTAAAAGCGCATTTTGGTTGGATTGACTCATTCCTGCCGGGGCCTGCAGAAAACAACGCCGCTTGTTACTTCGATGCTTGCCAGTTCACGGATGACACCTCAATGGCGCTGGCTCTTGCAGACGCTATCATTGAATGCGATGGCGAAATCTCACCAGAGATCATTGCTCGTAACGTATTAAGTTGGGCTGAAGGCTTTGATGCATTCAATAAAAATATTTTCGGCCCAAGCTCGAAAGCTGCGATGCGCGCGATTAAAGAAGGCACTTCAATTGATGAGCTTGAAAACAACGGTGTAACTAATGGCGCAGCAATGCGTGTATCGCCAATGGGCTGCCTTATACCAACCACCAGCCTTGATACTTTTATCGACCAAGTCGCTCTGGCTTCAAGCCCAACACATAAATCAGACGTAGCGATTGCGGGTGCGGTTGCCATTGCTTGGTCTGTATCTAAAGCGATTGAAGGGCACAGCTGGAGCGCAATTAAAGACCAACTACCTGCGATTGCTAACGCAGCACAAACCAAGAACATCACCACGTTCAGTGCTTCAATGGGCGCTCGTATTGAGCTTGCACTTATGGTGGCATCAGAAAACAGCGGCATTGAAGAACGCATGGAAAAGATCTACAACTTAGTCGGTGCAGGTGTAAGCACGATTGAGTCAGTTCCGGCTGCCATCGCAATGGTTGAGCTAGCACAAACCGATCCAAACCGCTGTGCAATTCTATGTGCCAACTTAGGCGGTGATACCGATACAATTGGTGCAATGGCAACTGCAATTTGTGGCGCATTGAATGGTATTCAAGCTATCGATATCGAACTGAAAAAACAGCTCGATGACGAAAACCAACTCGACTTTACCGGTTACGCTGAAACCTTCCTACGCTTAAGAGAGATTAAGGAGCAAGGGTATGCCTCATAGTTCTTTAGTTCAGCTGATTCCAACTCTACAAAACAAGCGACAGTTGTGCCTAATCGGCGCTGCCGTGGTCGATATCGTGACAGAGACACCTGCGCTACCGAAACGTGGCACTGATGTCGAGCTCACAGAGAAAGGCATTCATGTCGGCGGTTGCGCTCTCAACATCGCGATTGCTTTAAAAAAGCTCGGCGTTGAATCTATTAATGCTCTACCGATTGGCCAAGGTAAATGGGCGGACATCATCACTGCCGCGATGGCAGAGAAAGGCCTAACAAGTAGCCTGCAAGATCCAAGTGGCGACAATGGTTGGTGCTTAGCGTTAGTTGAACCCGATGGCGAACGTACTTTCCTGTCCGTCAGTGGCGTTGAGAACAACTGGAATCAACAAGCGCTTGAACAACTCAAGCTTCAAGACAATGCGATCATCTACCTTTCGGGATACCAGTTGTCTTCAGCTTGTGGAGAACAAATCGTTACTTGGCTTGAAACACTGCCAAGCGGTATTGAACTATTCATCGATTTCGGTCCTCGTATTGGAGACATTCCAAAACCATTATTTGATCGCCTAATCAAGCTGAAACCGACCATATCTTTAAATCGCCAAGAAGCCGAAGTGCTCGGTATGCAAGAGATAAACGCGTTTGTAGAACAATGGCATAACCAGTATGGCTGCCCACTGATTCTGCGTATCGACAGTGATGGTGCTCTGTTCGCTACTCAAGATGGCTACGGGAACGTTGCACCATTTAAAGCGACCGTGGTAGATACTATTGGCGCAGGTGATACCCATGCGGGTGGCGTGTTAGCGGGCTTGGCTTCTGGCTGGGAACTGCCTGACGCGATCTTACTTGGCAATGCGGTTGCGTCTTATGTGGTGAGTCATGTGGGCGGCGACTGCGCACCAAGCGTTGACGAGATAACTCACTACCTTAACCAATACTAATTCCTGTTAAGTCATGTAGACACAAGGCTCAGTATTACTGGGCCTTTTTGTTATGCCTGTCTTTCTTCTATCTAGCTTTTTTGGCCTTTCTAATATGAATCATTCTTCTGTTATGAACCGTTTTTCCAATGCAAATAACAAAGCAACGAGGATTCTGCTTGCGAGCTGTGGGATCAACCTTTGTATCGGCGTGCTCTATACCTGGAGCGTTTTTAAGAACTCGCTACTAGAACTCGGTTGGAACAACACTCAAGCCTCGATGCCCTACACCATCACTATAATCACCCTTTCATTGGCACTACTCATTGCTGGTCGTATTCAAGATAAAATCGGCCCACAAAAAGTATTAATGGTGGGTTCTTTTATGGCTGGCGCGGGAATGATCTTGGCGAGCCTCTCCCTAACGCCTTGGAACCTTAATGTGAGCTTTGGTCTAGTCACTGGTGCCGGTATTGGATTCGCTTATGCGTGTTTGAATCCAACCGCGATGAAGTGGTTTCACTCTTCTCAAAAAGGTATGGTCAATGGGTTACTCGCCACTGCATTCGGGCTGGCTGCTATTTACTTGGCACCTCTTACTAGCTATCTAATCTCAGAATTCGGTCTAGAGCAAAGCCTTCAAATACTTGGGGCAGGTTTGATTCTTATCGCCTTTCCACTGGCCTGTTCTATCAAGAATCCGCCAAAGGGCTATGAGCCTAAAGTCAGCTCATCACAGCCTGACGCATTAACCCCTGCATCAACGGCCAGCCGCAATTACATGTGGAAAGAAATGCTCGCCACCAAACAGTTCTATTTATTGTGGTTCACTTACGCATTCGGCGCGGCCGCAGGTTTAATGATCATCGCCAACATCACCTCTATCGCTGCTGAGCAAGCCAATATCTTAGAAGGCGCGTATTTGATCGTGACTTTATCGATATTCAATTCGGCAGGCCGATTGATTTCTGGACTTCTGAGCGACAAGATTGGCGCATTGAAAACGTTAGCGATCGCACTGAGCCTGCAAACCATCAATATGCTGCTGTTCAGCCAGTTTGTTTCTAGCTCAGCACTAATGGTTGGTGCTGCGTTAGCGGGCATTGGGTACGGCACTTTATTAGCGGTATTCCCTTCAATTATGGCGGACTTATACGGCCTGAAAAACTTTGGTGCCAACTACGGTGTGCTTTATACCGCTTGGGGGATTGGCGGCTTTATCGGCCCTATCCTGGCGGCAATATCGGTGGATTGGTACGGCAGTTACTCGATCGCCTATTTGATCTGTGCTGTATTGGTGAGCATGGCTACGGTACTGACCTTCCGTGTCAAACCTATTTCTACAGAACCATGCAGCGAAAATGGGGGCGCCTCCAGTTACCAGTTGGGACGTTCAAGCTAACTCAATAACTCCCTGAGTGGTGGAATCTTTGTTTCGCCCTCAGATTTCACATTTCTATTAAGTGTGGACTCAGACTTCGGGTATACTTCGGTTAAATATAAAAGCTAAAACAGACCTTTATGAGCGCTTATCAACCACTGCTTACCTTGATTCAGGAACGAATCGACCAGAAAGATAAATCACCTCTGTATCTGAAGATTGCCGATTCAGTAAAGCTCGCGACTGAGCAACAAATGTTGAAGGGCGGTGACTTTATCCCAACGGAACGTGAATTCAGCGACAAGCTTGGTGTATCTCGAATTACGGTCCGCAAAGCATTGGATATTCTAGATAAGGAAGGTGTGATAGTTCGCTCTCGTGGTTTGGGCACTATGATCAGCGAGACTGTTGAATACTCAAGTAAAGAGGCGACAGGCTTCTCTCAGCAAGTAGTTCTAAAAGGCAAAAAACCCGACACATTGTGGATAAAGAAAGATGTGGTTCCTTGCTCTTCAGAAATCGCCAAGATGCTTAAAATTGCAGAGAACGATCAAGTCTTTCTATTAAAGCGCGTTCGTTACATCGACGAGCAAGCTGTCTCTATCGAAGAGTCTTACGTCCCTGCTCACCTGATCCACGATCCAGATGAAATTCAGCTGTCTCTTTACGATTACTTCCGCAGCCAAGATATCTCGCCGACAAAAACTCAGAGCCGAGTTTCCGCTAAGATGCCAACTGAAGAGTTTCTAGAAAAGCTTAACATCGACGAAACTGTACCTGTACTGCTCATCGAACAAACCGCTTACGATAAGAAAGGCGTTCCGATTGAATACAGCATCAACCGCTGTCGTGGTGATATGTATGTGTTTGTGAGTGAAGACTAACTCAAGATACCTTCCATAAGAAAGCCCGTGAATCCAGAGATTCACGGGCTTTTTAGTTTTGCTAATCAGATTTATTTGAACGCTTCTGGCTAGCTCTTAAACGTACTCGCAATATCTTTCAATGAAGCTGCTAACTGAGCTTGTTCTTTGGCTGTTGCAGCTATTTGCGTTGCACCTGTCGTAGATTCTGTCGACTTCTGCTCTACTGCCATGACGTTTTGAGCAATATCTTGAGTCACTACCGCTTGCTCTTCGGTAGCGGTTGCGATCTGCTCAGTCATGCTAAAGATCTCGCTCACCGATGCTGAGATACCTTGTAAGGTGTGTTCCACCTCTTTTGAATCCTCAACCGCTTTAGACGACATCTTCTGACTGTTATCAATCACATTAAACGCGGTTTGCACATCAGACTGTAACGAGCTGATGAAACCTTCAATTTCAGCTGTCGACTGCTGAGTACGCTGTGCTAACGTGCGAACTTCATCAGCCACTACCGCAAATCCACGACCTTGCTCACCCGCTCTTGCCGCTTCAATTGCCGCGTTCAATGCTAACAAGTTAGTCTGTTCAGCGACGGACTTAATCACATCAATCACACTGTTGATGTTATTACTGCTCTCGTGTAAGTGCGTGATCTTTTCCGCTAGATCATTAATTTCAGATGCCAGTTTTTCGATAGAGTGGTAAGAGTTTTGAACCGTACTCAAACCTTCTTGAGACTGCTCATCGACCAGTTTAGCGGAACTTGCTGTCTGCTGAGTTTTAGCCGCCACCTCATTTACCGTTGCTGATAACTCTTCTGTCGCCGTCGCAACCAAGCCAATTTGGTCTTGTTGTTGCACTAGCGTGTTCGAATTGTAGTGACAGGTTTGTGAGGTTTCTTCAGCGGCTGAAGCTAAGGTCAGACTCGACTGAGACAGGTTGTCGATAACGTTTGAAAACTTCTCTAGCGTTTCGTTGAGTGCCGAAGAGATCTGTCCAAGCTCGCTGTTGCCAACGAACTTAGCGCGAACTGTTAAGTCGTTGTCATTACGAACCTTAGACAACATCACTGTAAGATCTTTTACTCTCATCGTCAGGTCGCTGATCGCCTTATAGCTCACGAAGGTCGCGAACAAGGTTATCAAAGCAAACAGACCAATACTCATCATCATCGCAGACTGCGCCTCTGACATTTTTTTCTCTGTCAGTGCGATAAGCGACTCTGCTAGGCGGTTTTCTGTTTTCTTTAGCTGAACAATACGAGCGGTAGATTGCGAGAACCAGTACACAGGATCAACATCAAAACCGCTCATCTTAGATTCAGCCAAACCACGAAGCTTTTCTACTTCTGTCACCGAACGATCATTCAATTGCTGTTCAAAGAAACGAACGTTAGCTGGGTTACTCAATACCTCAAAGTTTGAGAAATAGGTATTTTGCTCAGTCACCAAAGAGATGAATTTAACCAACATGCCTGGGCCAAATTCATTTTTAGAGAAGGTATTATTTAGGACAGCACGCTCGATACCCGCTCGCTCTTTACCTTGTAAAAAGTTGTAGTAAGCGATGGTTTCAGTGGTGATGGCAGCATCAGAGCTAAGCTCAGCAATTAACGCCGATACGCTCAGCAGCTTTGCATTCAGTTTGGTGTAGTAACCCAAAGCTTCAGACAGAGGAATCGATTGAGAATCCACTCGATTTCGAATAGAAGTAATTTGATTTAGGCTTTGGCTTATTTCAGTGTTCAGCCGAGTGATCTGCGGTAAATCGATTTCAGCAGATTGCCAGTATTCGGTTTTCAGATTACGTCTATTATCTGCACTGGCTCTTTGTGCACGTAGTTCACTGACAAACTTAGTGCCCTGTGAGCCGATAAACCCAGCCGTCATTCCACGCTCTTTTTGTAACTCATGCACAAGTTCACTGTACACAACCGACAAACGGGTAAGTTGGTTTAATGAAGACAATTCACTGGTGGTTTCTACGCCTTTTGAAATCGCAGAAACGCTAAGCCATAGAAATCCCAAGATCGGTAAAATAAGCAAAGCGATGATTTTTTGCTTAAAAGACATATCGGTTAATTTCATTTTCATTTCCTAGCAGCTAACAAATCTTTTCAGTCATTTAACTCGCACACCCTTAATAAGATGCGCCTCAATTGTGACTGTATAATTATTCAACTTGATCAATGTGCATCAATTACCGTGCCACACAGATCGCGATGCGATGAAGGTAACATTTAACCTTACAAAATTCATTGATTTACCGATAAAACTGTTAGCTAAGCGACCTAACGATACCCAAAACACATGCGACAACATTTTATTGACGTAAGCGACTGAAATCTGACACACTTTAACTACCCAAAAGGGGTAGGCCTGCACCAATTATGTGCTCAGAGAAAACAATCTATTCAGAACTAACTATAGATTCAACGCTCACCAGCGATTGATTCACAACTAATCAACTCCCTATTCTGCGCTGATTAACTGTCTATTCCTCGTTAACTAAATATGTATAATGCCGAATTATTAAAGTAGAGATTCGCAATAAATATGCGACAATAACTGAGAGATATTTTATGGATTGTCCCGCTTGCGAAGAACATATCGGTTGGGAATGGGTAGAAGAAGCGGCTATTGAACCCAATGAGGAATTCGATTGTCCAGAGTGCGAAGCAACATTGATGTACACCATCGATGAAGGCACCTACTACGGCGCTCAGCACAAGACCGTAGAAGTTATTGATGATTAAGATTATTTCCTGATGATCTGGATGTTTTATTAACTCTTTGATGTTCTAAGCCTGCGCAAAGCAGCTAAACACACCTTTACTAGAACGGGCGTTCAGCATAAAATATTGAACATATGTTCAGATTAATGAAGTAGATGTTATGGCTAAGACCGCTAAGTTCGATAGACAAGACGTAGTAGATAAAGCAACGAACCTGTATTGGGAAAAGGGCTTTCATGCGACTTCTATGCGCAACCTGCAAGACGTGATTGATATGCGTCCGGGCAGCATCTACGCGACGTTCGGCAGCAAAGAAGGTTTGTTTAAAGAGACGCTTGCTCGCTATACCGAACTTGGCATCCTGAATCTGAACCGCTTCCGCAGTGAAACAGACTCTCCAATCAAAGCGCTCGAAAGCTTCGTCAAACGTGCTGTGGTCGAATCAAAACAAAGTTCGCCAAATGGCATGTGTATGCTGGCAAAAACGGTAGCAGAACTGACTGATGAACACGCCGAATTATTAGAAGAAGCAAAGAAATCACTCAAAATCATGGAAGGCGAGTTCGCCAAGCTGATTGCAGAATCACAAGAATTGGGTGAGATCAGCAAAGAGCGCGATCCGACTCAACTTGCTCGTCATGTTCAGGTCCAAATCGCAGGCCTGCGTACCTACGCCAAAACCTGTGACGATATCGATTTACTCAACTCAATGGTCGAAGACGTATTTAAGTATCATCCTTTTTAAAAGCTGAACTTGTTTTAGAAGCCATGCAAAAAGACTCCACTTTCGCCTTAACAGGTCTGAGCGGAGTCTTTTTAGTTTTGATCTAGTTAACTTTATAGATGATAAACTTTGCGGTTTAAGGATTACACCTTTCTCATGATCAACGCTTGCGCATTAAGCATCGCTTCCTTAGTACTGACATCTAAGGTTTTCACGTTCGCAAAGCGTTCTACTTCTTTAATCGCCACGTCGTGAGCAAAGATCACCAATCTCGCCCTTTCAATGTCTTTCTGGGTAATGCGATTGCCTATTCCGTTGGCACCCTGCGTTTCGACTTTAATCCGAACCCCAAGATGATGCGCCGCCTTTTGTAAGGATTTCGCTGCTAAGAAAGTGTGGGCAACGCCAGATGGACAAGAAGTGATCGCCAATACCTCCGCTTGCCCTTCTTCCGTTACCGAGCCTCCCGTGAACTGATTCGAATTCGCTTCGCCTTCGACCACGTTCTTTTTCAGCAGTATCACGATCAGAGCCGTCGTTAGAGCACCTGCTAGTGTGCCGACGATATAGCCAACCTTGCCATCAACCACTGGCAATACAATCCAGCCGCCCCATGGTGCATGGTTGACCACATGGAACATAAAACCAACCACATTACCGACAATGCCACCAGCAACCACAGCAGGCAGCACTCGCGCAGGATCAGCGGCTGCAAATGGGATCGCACCTTCGCTGATGCCAATCATTCCCATGATACCCGCGGCTTTTCCGGCTTCGCGTTCGTCTCGTTTGAATTTCTTAGGTGATATAAAAGTGGCAAGAGCCATGCCTAATGGAGGCGTACAAATCGCAATACCGACGCCGCCCATCAACCATGGCTGGGTATTCACCTGCGTTTGGGCAAACAGCGTTGCTACTTTATTGATCGGGCCACCCATATCAAAGGCCGTCATCGCACCCAAAATGCTACCCAACACCACTTTTCCTGAGCCTGCCATGCCAGTCAGCATTTGGTTCATCTCTAGCATCACTTGGGCAATAGGAGAACCAATCACCCACATCACCGCACCACAGGTAACAAAGGTGCCGACTAGTGGATAGATGAAGATAGAGCTCAGCGAGATCATGCTGTCTGGCAGTTTGATCTTCTTAAGTAGGTTCACCACAAAACCAGCAAAGAAGCCGACCACAATCGCACCGAGGAAACCTGTGTTGTATTGATTGACCGCAACCCAAGAACCGATCATTCCGGGCGCTAAACCCGGTTTGTCGGCCATTGAATACGCGATGTAACCACCGAGCACGGCGGTAAACAGGGTTAACCCCGCGATGCCCATCTGTGCGATATCTGCTAACACGCCACTTTCAGGAACCGCGCCATGACCCGACATCATCACCGACAAAGACAAAAGCACACCACCTGCAACCACGAAAGGAATCATGTGTGAGGTGCCGTATAACAAGTGTTCTTTGAGGCGATTAAGAGATTGTGCCCAAGGGCTGAGTGGCTCGACATACACTTCATGATAGCTAGAGGCGTAACTATCGAACGGTTCAAAATTGGCTTCGAGAAACAGCTCTTGAGCTTCCTCGACAGACTCCACCGCCTTTAATTTTGTAACAAAGCCATCTTCGATAAGCCTGGTCGAAATCTGAGCCAGTACCTCGATATGGTGGTCGTCGTTGTTGTCTGGTGAAGCGAGCATAAAGAACACATCCGACAGCTCGCCGCCGTCTGCGCCATAATCGATGCCAGAACGGCTGATACCTACCGCCACCGCAGGTTTAGCTACGGCAGCACTTTTCGCGTGTGGAATGGCGATGCCATCGTCAAAGCCAGTATTACCGATGGCTTCACGCTTCCAGATGTCGTCAAGGAATTCACGTTTATTAGAGAGCTTACCGGCACGGTCGAGCAGTTCGACAAGCTCTTCAAATACCGCCTGTTTAGAGTCTGCTTGTAGTTCCAAGCAGATAATCTCGGGCTCGATAATATTGGTGATATCCATATGTTGCTCTGCCTCGCCTGCATTCAGACTGAAGTAATTAGTGTCTGTTAACCTAGGAATAAGGTTAATAAGATGAAAAGATTAACGGTGTGAAGGCACTCAATATATAGGACGAAAGGTGCATTAACTGGATTATTGTAACCAAGAGCTCAGAGTGTGACTTTCACCTTGGAATAAAAAACGGCAATCCATAAAATCCCCAGAACCCATAAACATATCGTCCCTCCTCTATGCGAGCTTTCTATACTGAAGTTCCCATACAAGATAGCTTTTGCAAGGTAGCTTGTGAAAGGTAGCTTATGTAACGTAACAGAGACGAGATTAAGCCGAGAATAATAATGAGAATTGTAGCGGTAACTGCGTGCCCTACAGGCATTGCGCACACCTATATGGCAGCTGATGCTCTAAATAAAACAGCCCCTAAGTTCAACGTTTCAATCAAGGTTGAGACGCAAGGCGCTATGGGTATTGAAAACTTACTGACCGCCCAAGATATTACCCTCGCAGACAAAGTGTTGATCGTCTCTGATATCGACATCGAACAACCAAACCGATTTGACCCAGCTAAAACCTTATTCATTCCCATGGAAGAGGTATTGTTGAGTATCGATAAAGTCTTTATTAAGCATTGTCGAACTTAAACTTTTCATGAACGAATACCAGATCACCTTCTTCGTTAACGATCCTGCCGCGAACTCACATGTCGCGCAGCCGCTGACTCGCTTAGCGAAGAAATTCAAAAGCAACATCCGCATTATCAACATCACTCAAAATCGAACCGCTGATCTCTCCAAATCCGTCGCGATGCTGCAAGTAGGTTTACTTCGTGGTGATTTGTGCCAGATAACCGCGGTCGGTATTGATGCGGAGCTTGCCTGTTTCGTTCTCAAAGACATAATTGCAGAGCATTACGACATGGTTGGCTCACAGGTGAGCCATGAGTTCTCTAGCGATCTAATTCAGCGAATGCCACAAATATGCCCACCTTGTGATATCAAATGGCACCACGCTAAGGCGCAAACCCAACTGACCAAATTTGAGTGCTTAAAAGGGCTCGCTCACCTTGTTTATCCAGAAGATCCAGATGAACTGATTCTGGCATTTATTAAGCGGGAGGAACGCTCTTCAACCTGCGTGTCACCAGGTATCGCACTGCCGCATGTGATGTTTGAATCGACTCAAGATCTCTCGATTGCGGTTATCGTCAGTGACGACCCAATTGACTGGGCATCACGTATCGGCGAAGTGCATGTGGCCATTGCTCTTGTTCTGCCAACCAAGCCACAGCGTGAGCACATTGTCGCGGCGACCAACCTAACTCGAAACCTGCTTCACGATCAGGTCAATGAACGTCTGCAAAAGACTCGAAGCAGTGTCGACCTACAAGCCTTGTTGATGTACATCTCGTCACGCCTTATCTAATTCATCTCTTCTGGTCAAACTCAAAGCATCCATTAATCCCCTGTTGTGACACCTATCCAATCGTTATAAGCTCATTTTCTCATACAATAAAAAACGGCTGAGCATTAGAGCTCAGCCGTTTTATGTTTAATTACTTGTTTAACTGGTTAGCTAACTTAAGCTGTTTTTTTCGCTTGTTTCGCATCCTCAACCGAGTCGTCTACAGCTTTCACCAACAGCAAACCAACTACGAATACGATACCGCCACACAGTACGAACATCATTCTTCCCCAGAATGGGTTCGGTAGAGCAAACATCGCCATCACTGCCACACCAGACACTGCGATCAGTGAGCCCAGCATGTGACGTTGTTTGTTGTCCAGTTTCTTCTGTGCTGTTGATTCAGAAACCAATGGTGTCGCAAGGTTGTTGAAGAAGGTATCAACATCTTTCTGACGAGACGCTTCTAGTGGTTTGTAGAACAATGTCGAAAGAACAAAGAAGCCGCCAGTAAACACTAGGTGCGCAATCAGACCTACTGCAACTTTCAAGTCAGACCATTCGCGGCCTGTTAGAGGCTCTAGGTTGAACAAGTTTTGTAGCATTTCAGCGGTAATCACGAAACCAACGATGTAAGACACAATCGCACCGACCACTAGCGTACCCCAACCTGCCCAGTCCGGAGTCTTCTTAAGGAAGAAGCCACAGAATGCTGGAATGGTCATTGGGAAGCCAATAAGTGCACCCACGTACATCATGGTGTCGAACAAGCTCAAGCCTTTTAGCGAATTGATAAACAGCGCGATAAGGATGATAGCTAGACCGAAGAAGGTAGACATCAACTTAGACACAATCATTAGCTCTTTCTCTGTCGCGTTTGGACGAAGAATCGGTTGATAGAAGTTGATTACAAAGATACCAGAGTTACGGTTTAAGCCTGAGTCCATAGAAGACATAGTTGCCGCAAACATCGCTGCGATTAGAAGCCCCACCATACCCGCTGGCATGTATTGCTCTACGAAGTAAAGGTAAGCGAAGTCGCCTGCTTTAGAGCCTGCGTCTGGGTAATGCGCTGCAAGGTCAACGCCTTGTCCTGCAACGAACCAAGGTGGCATGAACCAAATGATTGGACCGATGGTCATCAGAATACATGCCAACAGTGCCGCTTTCTTCGCGTTCTTTGAGTCTTTTGCCGCTAGGTAACGGTAAGAGTTCAACATGTTGTTGGTGATACTGAACTGTTTGAAGAAGATGAAGAATGCCCAAATTCCGAAGATGCTTACGTAGTTCAGATTGTTACCAGAAACGAATGATGCGCCTTCTGCTACAGGGAAATCGTTGATGATTTCAGTAACGCCACCACCTTGTACGATAGCCACTGCAGCACACGTTACGGTTACCGCCATGATAATAACCATCTGCATGAAGTCAGACGCGATAACCGCCCAAGAGCCGCCTGTCACCGACATAACAAGTACAACAAGACCAGTCAGAACGATGGTTGTCGTCATGTCGAAGCCAAAGATGCCCGATGCGATGATCGCCAAACCGTTCAGCCAGATACCTGCAGAAACAATACTGTTCGGCATGCCAGACCAAGTAAATACTTGTTCGTTGAAGCTACCAAAACGCATACGAATCGCGTCAATTGGCGTTACCACACGCAGTTGACGGAATTTCGGAGCGAAGTACAGGTAGTTCATCAGGTAACCAAATGCGTTCGCTAAGAAGATAACCGCGACAGCCATACCATCGGCATACGCTTTACCCGCTGCGCCAGTGAAGGTCCAAGCACTGAACTGTGTCATAAACGCAGTCGCGCCAACCATCCACCAAAGCATGTTACCGCCCCCGCGGAAATAATCACTGGTTGTACTGGTGAACGTTCTAAACATCCAACCTATTGCTATAAGGAAAAGGAAATAAATTCCTACGATCAGAGTATTGAGTTCCATGTATAAGTCTTCTTTATGATGAATATCTGAAGATCATATTATCTATAGAATTTTTAATTTGTAGTATTATAAGTCAAGGTTGTGATGGGGCGTATAAACCTGAATATTTGATTTCGAGACATGAATTACACGTTAGTAAACAAAGAATAAGCCGAAGCGAAGTAAGCATTTAAAATCAATAACTTAAAAACATTTAAATCAGTAAGCCGGACAACAACAACAAGATTTTATCGTCTCGATAAGTGGTTTTTAATTTACTTATCATCCATTAAATGCATCGCGTTAATACATCAACTCTCACACGTTTAATTCAATAAATAGGCAACGAAAAACAATAAGCAACTCGCAAAGCGAAGCCTTAATGTTATTAATTGGGTTTATTTAGTGAAACGGGATAAATAGAGAACGTGCCTAAAGATAGGTTTGGAAATAAGGTATAGAAATAAACGGTAGAGGAAAAAACAAAGCAAGTTGACCACCACAGCTTAGAGCCAGCAGTGATGATCTAGTCATACAAATTTCAGTCGTACAAGCTCTGATCAGAAAAGGTCATTTGAAGGAGGATTAGATTGATCCACGATATTCAGTCGGCGTTCTACCGGTGCGATTCTTAAACACTCGACAGAAGTAGTTCACATCTTTAAAGCCACAACGTAGTGCCACTTCATTGAGTTTGAAGTTGTACTTCTTAAGCATAAACTTAGCGCGATCGACCCGCACGCGGGTGATGTATTCTGCTAGCGTCATGTGGCCTTGCTGACGGAACATTCGCGACAAGTGATTGGATGAAATGCTAAAGCGCGAGGCAATGCTGTCTCGGGTAATCTGACGGTGGAAGTTCTCTTGAATGTAGATACAAATCCCCTGATACACATCCTGTACTCGGCTATGAGATTTTTCTACGGGCGCTTCCAGCATGGTTTTACTGTATTGCAGTAGAGCTTGCAGCAATAACTCATCCATCGGCTGCTTGTTACTCTCTCTCGCTAACGAGCTGAGCGCCTCCAGAATGTTATCAATCGCAAACCCAGAGCGAGTCTGAATACTGTGCTTTTGGATATCGTAAAAGCTCTCTTCCCCTTTGCGCTTACTCACCAAACTTAAACCAAGCTGACGACGACCAAACAACATACTCAACACTGAGCAGTCAGTATCCCAATTGGGTTTATTCCAGCAGTTGGGTGGGATGAAAATAGCGTCTCCGGCTTTGGCAATAACGTTAGTGATCTTGCGATCATGACTCTCCATTTCATTAATGTACTCTCCGTCTAACACCAACTCTAAACGTGGAAAGTTCACCTGATAACTGCATGCGGAAGGCGTGTGAAAATCTCCAGCAAACCAGATGTTATGAAACGGTTCTCGCTCATTTAATACAGACGAGATTAAGTCATGAAATATCATTATTCGAACTCTAGTGGGCAGCAATAAGGCTACGGGAATAGATATACCCCTTAGTGAAACATAGCGCTATTGAGCAAAATCACAATTTGAGATCTAGGTTACAAAAATCCAGTCACGGAAATAAATTTCCAGTAACGAAACTGACCCAGCACGTTTCTGACCTGATAAACAAATACGCTACAGCCCTTATAAATAAAAGCCTCAACACATCTTAAACTCTGTCAACACCGCCCTAAAAACGGCCACTCGACCGATCAAAATCACACTCCACTTATAACGCAACAATCATCCAGTAAATGCGTTTTTTCTTCACTACAGAAGGCAAGCCGTAGATTCCAGAATACCCCTAACAAAATAAAAACAGATTAGGGGTTCATTATGATCACGACATTGATCAATCAAGATTTGATTAAGCTTTCGCTTAGCGCTAATTCAAAAGAAGACGTATTTAAAGAGCTGATAGACGTGCTTTACGCACAAGGCAGAATCTCAGACAAAGCACAGTTTCTTGCCGACATTAAGGCTCGTGAAGAACAAGGTAATACCGGGTTTGAAGAAGGTATTGCTCTGCCTCACGCCAAAAGCAGCGCGGTGATCAAACCCGCGGTTGTTATCGGTGTCCATCAACAGGGTATCGAGTACGGCGCAGATGATGGTCAGCCATCAAAGCTATTTTTCATGATTGCCTCTCCTGATGGCGGCGACAATCACCACATCGAAGTACTGGCAGAACTTTCTTCAAAACTGATCGAAGAAGGCTTTATCGAAAGCTTCATGAATGCTGAATCTCAACAAGCCGCATTGGAACTACTGCTTACCAAACCTGAACCTTCAGAAACGGAAAACAACGTTGAGAAACAAGGCTTCATCATTGGTGTGACAGGCTGCCCAGCTGGCGTTGCACACACTTATTTAGCCGCCGAAGCGCTAGAGAAAGGCGCGGCGGCTCTTGGTTACGACATCAAGGTCGAAACCAACGGTTCTATTGGTGTAAAGAACAGCCCGACTCAAGAAGAGATCGAACGCGCAGATGCGATTGTCGTCGCTTGTGACAAACAGGTCGACATGGCTCGCTTTGCCGGAAAACGCGTTATCAGCACCAACGTAAAAGCACCAATCAAAGATGCGCAAGGCTTGATTAAGCAAGCACTCAACGCGCCAAGCTACCAAGCAGAACAAGCACCGACCAACCAATCTGTTGCAGAGAAAGCCTCGCAAGCACGTTCAGACCTTTACCGTTACTTGATGAATGGCGTATCTCACATGATCCCATTCGTGGTGACGGGCGGTCTTTTGATTGCCCTTGCACTGGCGATTGGCGGCGAGCCAAGTGAATCTGGCATGGCGATTCCTGCTGGCAGCATGTGGAACCAAATCCTAGAAGTGGGCGTGGTTGCCTTCACATTGATGATCCCAATCTTGGCTGGCTACATTGCTTATGCGATTGCTGACCGCCCTGCCCTAACCCCTGGCCTTATCGGTGGTTGGATTGCTAACAACGGCTCTTTCTATGGCGCTGACGCTGGTACTGGCTTCATTGGCGCAATCATCGCAGGCTTATTAGTGGGTTACTTCGTTAAATGGATCACCTCGTTTAACTACCACAAATTCGTTCAACCGCTTGTGCCTATCATGATCGCTCCGATCACTGGCTCTTTGTTCATCGCAGGTTTGTTCATTTTTGTTATTGGCGCACCTATCGCTGGGCTGATGGATGCTCTTACTGCACTGCTAACCAGCATGAGTACAGGCAACGTGGTTCTGCTTGGTATTGTCCTTGGTGGCATGGCCGGCTTTGATATGGGCGGCCCGTTCAACAAGGTGGCGTTCCTATTCTCAGTCGGCATGATTGCCAGCGGTCAAACTCAGTTCATGGGTGCAATGGCGTGTGCAATCCCTGTCGCTCCCCTTGGTATGGCTATCGCAACCAGACTTGGCCGTAAGTTCGACCTATTCGAATCTTCTGAGATTGAAGCAGGTAAAGCAGCAGGCGCGATGGGCTTGGTGGGTATCTCTGAAGGTGCGATTCCATTCGCGGCTCAAGATCCAATGTCAGTTATCCCAGCCAACGTGCTTGGCTCAATGACTGCTGCGGTAATGGCGTTCTCGTTTGGTATCACCAACAGTGTTGCTCACGGTGGTCCAGTGGTCGCTCTACTTGGCGCAATGAACTACCCACTGCTAGCACTGTTGTGCATGGCGTCTGGTGCAGGCGTAACTGCGGTTACTTGTATCGCACTTAAAAATCTACGCAAAGCCAAGCTAGCAACAGCAGCGGCTTAAGCCATTTCAACTCCAATGGCTTGAGCCCACTCTAGTCTCGCATTTCATTAAGCCGAGTAGAGCTCAAGCCATGTTTCCCTTCATGGTGATTTCGATGTCTGATTTTTCTTTAGCGAACGATTCGTTCGTCCAACGTTTTTTCTACCCTATGACTAACGTGATTCAGAACTACGCATGGGGTAGCCCTTCTTCGTTCACCCAACTGTTTGGTACTGATAACCAGTCTGGTGAGCCGCAAGCGGAGATCTGGATGGGTGCTCACCCTAATGGTTGTTCGATGGTCACTGACAATGGTCAGCAAACCACGTTGTCGAACCTTATTTCCAAGAACCTAAACCTGTTTCTAAGTGAGAAAGTCGCAAGTCGTTTTGGTGAACTTCCGTATCTGTTTAAGGTATTAGCGGCTGAGAAAGCGCTCTCTGTTCAAGTTCACCCGAACAAGCAGCAAGCCGAATCTGGCTATGCTCTTGAAGAGCAGCAAGGCATTCCGATGACGGCTGGCAACCGCAACTACAAGGATCCCAACCACAAGCCGGAGCTGGTGTATGCATTAACCGACTACACCGCGATGAATGGCTTTAGGTCGATCAACGAGATCCTTGAACACTTCCATTATCTCGACATTGCAGAGCTTCATTCGATGGTTAACGATCTCGCGGGCGACCAAACGCCCAATGGATTAGCCAGCTTCTTCGCGAGCTTATTGTCTTTGCAAGGAGAACAAAAAGGCATGGCGCTGACCATGTTGCTGATGAAGGCCAAGCTTTCTGATGCACCCGTGTTCCAGTTGATTTCAGAATTAGAACAGCAGTATCCAGGGGATGTCGGCCTGTTTGCTCCGCTGCTATTGAACGTGCTCACCTTAAAGCCCGGACAAGCCATGTATCTGGATGCCGAGACACCTCACGCTTACATTAAAGGTACGGGCTTAGAAGTGATGGCGAATTCAGACAATGTACTCCGCGCAGGGTTGACGCCTAAGTACATGGATATCAATGAATTAGTCTCTTGTACTCAATTCAATGAAAAGCCTGCGGATAGATTACTGCTCAGCCCGATTGAGCAAGGTGATGTGATGGAATATCAAATTCCAGTCGAAGATTTTAAGTTCTCTATCGTGCAAAACTCACATCAGAGGAAGATCACTACCGAAGGTGCCGAGATCCTACTGCCACTCGATGAATCCATGGTGCTAACCCATCAATGTGGTGAAACCTGCGTAATAGAGAAAGGCCAATCGGTGTTCATTCCCGCTTACGCTGAGAGTTACAAACTCGATTGCGTTGGACGCGTGGCGCGTGCTTACAGTTAGCTCTCCCGAGTAGATACAAACACTGATCATGCCCTGCTTTGCGGGGCATTTTTCTTCCTACAGAAAGTTATTTCAACACCGAAGTACACCATTAAATATGACTCATCTCACACTGGATGAATGATGCAAATCACACTTAATTTTGCTTGGTACAAATGTACAGTGAAGGGCTTTTATTTGCTATTTCGCGAATCGGGTTAATCCATTAATTTTAATTCAAGAACTTCAATAGTGAATGAGTTAATAAATGATCACACAGCTAACTAACGTCAACTTAATTAATAACAACCTTCAAGCGAATAATAAAAAAGAACTGTTTGAAGAATTGGCAAGCATGTTATTTGAGAACAACCGAATCAGTAATAAAGAAGCCTTCTTGGCAGACATCGAAATTCGTGAATCTCAAAGCATTACCTCGATGGACGGCATCGCTTACCCACACTCAAAAAGCAAGGCGGTCACTGAGCCGGCAATCGCTGTCGGTGTAAAGTGCGAAGGCATCGAATATGGCGATGAAGACGGCATTAATCCAACCGTATTTTTTATGATTGCTTCACCAGACAACGGTGCTGACCATCATATTTATGTATTACAAGAACTATTTGGAAAATTCAGCGATGAATTTATTCAAGATATCCATAACGCAAAAGACGAACAACAGATCCTTAATATTTTAATTAATTCATAAGGCATAGAAAATTATGAGCACCCTAACAACTCAAGCTACGAATACTAATAATAAAAACAGTAGTAGCGACTTTAAAAAACTCCTTAGTACCATGAAAGGCCACCTGCTTTTCGGAACCTCACACATGCTGCCTTTCATCGTAGCCGGTGGTGTTCTGTTGGCGTTAGCGGTAATGGCATCAGGCAAAGGTGCCGTACCAGCAGACGGCTTGCTGGCAGACATCTCTAATATCGGTATCAAAGGCCTTGTTCTTTTCCCAATCATTCTTGGCGGCTTTATTGGTTACTCAATTGCAGATAAACCAGCACTAGCACCTGCGATGATCTCTTCTGGCATCATGGCTGACATGGGCGGCGGCTTCCTTGGCTGTATCGTGGCAGGCTTTATCGCCGGTGGCGTGGTGTTCCAACTTAAGAAGATCCCACTTTCTGCGAACATGACGGCTCTAGGTGCGTACTTCATCTACCCGCTTCTAGGTACGTTAATCTCTGCAGGTATCGTACTGTGGGGCATCGGTGAGCCAATCAAACTGTTCATGTATTCAATGAACGAGTTCCTAGCTTCAATGGCTGGTGCATCTAAGATGGTTCTGGGCACAATCCTTGGTGGTATGACGGCGTTTGATATGGGCGGCCCTATCAACAAAGTCGCGACCCTATTTGCTCAAACTCAAGTAGACACACAACCTTGGCTAATGGGCGGCGTTGGCATCGCGATTTGTACTCCACCTCTAGGCATGGCGTTGGCAACTTTCCTATTCAAAAACAAGTTCTCTAAACAAGAGCAAGAAGCAGGTAAAGCAGCAGCAATCATGGGCTCTATCGGTATCTCTGAAGGGGCTATCCCATTTGCAGCGAATGACCCAATGCGCGTACTTCCTTCAATCGTTGCCGGTGGTATCGTGGGCTGTGTATTCGGCTTCATGACAGACGTTCTACTGCACGCACCGTGGGGCGGTCTAATCACGGCGCCAGTATCAAGCAACATTCCAATGTACGTCGTCGGTATTGCGCTTGGCTCGCTAACCACAGCCGTTATCGTAGGCTTCTGGAAACCGGTAGCGGTAGAAACAGAAGAAGACATGGTTGAAGCACCAGTACAAGCTCAAGCAGCTCCTGTAGCAGGCGAAGGCGAGTACGACATCGTAGCAGTAACATGTTGCCCTTCTGGTGTTGCACACACCTTCATGGCAGCCAAAGCACTAGAAAAAGCAGGTGCGGCAGCGGGTCTGAAAATCAAAGTAGAAACTCAAGGTCAAAACGGTATTCAGAACCGCATCACCGACCTAGATGTGGCGAACGCGAAGCTGGTTATCTTGGCTCACGATATTCAAGTGAAAGACGCTCACCGCTTTGCTAACGCGAACGTGATTGAGTGTTCAACCAAAGAAGCAATGAAGAAAGCCGCGACTATGGTGGCTATTTAAAACCTGAAACAAGTTAGAAGATAAAATTACTACCCCCTAGTAACTAAAATCCCCATTCGTTTTGTCAGCGAATGGGGATTTCTTATAGTTAGGCCAACAGCATCCTTCTCGATACAAGTCATCTGTATCTCTGTAGCCTAGATGAAAAAGTATTAAGTTATGTTGTTGAACATGGTTCTATTTCAGAGGTGAGACTTTCTTTCAACTGCTTATATGGCATCGGGTAGCCCAGATAATAACCTTGGGCTTGTTCGCAATTTAACGTTTTCAAAATTGACAGTTGTTGAGCATTTTCAACCCCTTCAGCCACAACACTAATGCCAAACCCTCGCGCTATATCAATGATACCAGACGTTATAGCTCTAGAACGATAATCATCTTCTAACCCACTGATGTAACTGCGATCGACTTTGATTTCATCTACATCCAATTTGCTAAATATACCAAAAGACGTGTAGCCAACACCAAAATCATCTATCGAAAAGGACACCCCTTGTTTTTTTAACTTCTGAACAGCGATTGCACACTGATCTATATCTTTCAAAATAGCGGTTTCAGTGATTTCCAGACAAAGTAAGCGAGCAAACTCGGGATCCTTTCGTAGATATTCGTCCAGATGGTTCATGTCATCAACGCTATTTAGCTCTACCGCTGAAATATTGACCGAGACACTATTAAGCTCATTCCCTAGCAAGCCATTAGCCCTAAGTTGTGACGCAGTCTTCTCTAGAACTAACGTAGTCAAATCACGACAAAAATAATTCTCTTCTGCTAGCGCGACAAAGATATCCGGTGAAACGACACCATAGCGCTCATGCGTCCAACGAGACAACACCTCCACACCTGCGACGAGTCTACTTTCAATGTTGAATTTAGGCTGAAACACAATATCAATCGCTTTGTCATCAATCGCTTTACGTAATTCTTGCACCATTTCTTGACGTTGACGTTCAAGCTCAGTGAGTTTTGGGTCATGAAATTCAATCGTGTCCTTGCTTTTCTTTGCTTCAGTTAAGGCGTGGGTAGCAGATGCCATGAGTTGCTTGGCATTATTCCCATCCGAGGGGAATAGAGCAGCGCCAATACAACAAGTGGCGTGGATATCATAACGATAAGCACACTGGTTAAATCTACGATGTACGAGGGCAATGTAGGATTCAATATGCTCCGTGTGGTTGAGTTTAACCAAGCACGCGAAGCCATCTGAGTGCACTCGTGATGAAAGCGGTTGATGCTCTATAGGAAGTTCAATAGATCGTGCGATATCTTTTAAAAATGAATTAGTATTCTCGAATCCGATCTGGTCAGCGACAGATTTGAAGTTATCAATGTCTAATAAGAAGAGGACATAATGGTCACTGGCTTGAGAATTTTTCAGTCTTTTATTTAAATATCGATAAAAGACTGAAGGGCTATGAAGTCCGGTGACACTATCAAGATCGTTGGCGCTCTCTAAATCGCGATTATTTTTCCGAACCATTACCCATAACAGAGCAGACGTTAGAATGATAAATACCAGACCTTTGACTGTCTGTGCTAAGGCATGTTCACGCAAGTCATTTGATAATGATTCAACCGCGAGATCAGAAAATAAAACCCATAAAGATGAAAGTATTAGGTAGCTGAATACTATGCTGGCCGGATATCTTTTTGTCTTGTTCATCGTTAGCTGCTATCTCTCAGTCTAATGTGTCATGACTTATATGTTATAAATTGCTCATAACGTAGCACCAACATAAATCGCAATCTACCGCTCGCGTTTTTATTTTTGACTTTTATTTACCGATTTTCGTCATCACTTTGCACGACGAAAGCCTTTTAGGGCTAAACATGCCAAAAATAATTTGTGTGGATGTTGGCTCTTAGTCAAACTAAGAGCTGCCGATCGCTTTTGTTGATGCCGGGTATGACTCTTCAATCACAATTGTATTTCGTCCTTTTAGCTTTGCTTGATAAAGCGCGCGATCGCACAGTCTTTCCACTTTTCCTTTTCTGATAGCAAGCTAATACCAAAACTAGACTTAATTGTTAGAGTTGGTTGTTGCTCAAGTTTGATCTTCTGAATTGCTGAGCGTAATTTCTCTGAAAGGGCTGCACACCAGTTACCTATGCTCCTGAAACAGTCGCTCGCAATGGGTGTCTTCGCTTTCGACCTTGCCGTTGGTCAGCTCGATATCGACATTCTGACAAGGGTTGGTTGATGGCCAGTCCACCAGCTGAATATCGAGCCTGATAAAAGGGTATTTTTGATAAAAAGATGGCAGGCGAGGTAACAGCCAGTTATGACAAAAGGTGTGGTTTACGCGCAAGCTGAGCACGTCGGTTTCTTTTTCCCCGAAGAGGATTTGAGTCTGTAATTTCAGGTGTGCTAATGAACCCGCAACAATCGGTTGATAGTGCTGGGCAGCTGACGTCAGCTTTACGCCTTTAGAACTGCGTTCAAACAGTGTGGTATCGAGAAAGATTTCTAAACTTTTAAGCTGCTGACTCACCGCAGCTTGTGTAACACAAAGCTCTCGCGCGGCAGCGCCAATAGAACCGAGGCGGGCAACAGCTTCGAACGCAACAAGGGCACGTAGAGGGGGTAACATGGCTTCACCTGATTGAAATAAAAGTGAAAAATACTTCAATCAGGTTTCAGTTTTTTGCGCTTACCGTTACAGATTAATGACGAAGGGACGTTGATCAGATATTTATGATCAACGTCCCTTTTCTCTATTTCAGGTTTTTTTGATATGTCAGAAGATCAATTACTCTTTGATGTAGAGATCTTTAGAGTAGATACGCCCTTCTACATTGTTCTTAGCAAAACCACCGACACTTGGTCGCACTAGACGGGCCTGCATGTAGTAGTAGATTGGTGCGATCGGCATGTCTTCTGCCAGTAACTGCTCTGCTTGGTCATAGAAACCTTGGCGGTCTTGTTCGCTGGTTGCGGCTAAGGCGCTGTCCATTGCTGCGTCGTACTTGTCATTGCTATAGCGAGCAAAGTTACCCGAAGAACCAGAACGTAACAGGCTCAAGAAGGTTGATGCTTCGTTGTAATCCCCACACCAAGAGGCGCGCATCACATCAAAATCACCTTGGCGACGAGACACCAAGTAAGACTTCCACTCTTGGTTTTCAAGCTCAACTTGTGCGCCTAAGTTGCCTTTCAGCATTGATGCAATCGCCACTGCTATGGACTTGTTCGACTCACTGGTGTTGTAGAGCAATTTGAAATCCAACGGGTTAGACTCATCGTAGCCCGCTTCTTTCAGCAGTTCTTTGGCCTTTTGGTCGCGCTCCTTTTGAGTCCATGTGCTGTATTCAGGCTGAGTCGCATCAAAGCCTGCCGTGTACTCATGGGCAAAGGTATAAGCCGGTAAGTTACCCACCTGAGTGACACCATTGGTGATAACGTCACGCATCATGGAGTACGACACCGCTTTACGCACTCTCGCGTCATCAAACGGAGGACGCGTGGTATTGAACGCGTAGTAGTAAGTACACAGCAAAGGCACTGCGGTAAACGCATCTTGGTATTTGGTTTTAAGCTGCTGCGCCATGTGTGTCGGCACATCAGAAGTGATATCGACCTCGCCCACCGCATAACGGTTGATCGACGCATTCTGGTTCTCGAACGGAATGTAAGTCACTTCAGTTAAGTGCGTATCTGCGTTGTCCCAATATTTCGGGTTCTTCTTCAGTTCAATGCGCTCGTTAACCACCCATTCGTCTAAAACAAACGCGCCATTACCGACAAACTGCTTAGGGTCACTCCACGGCTTATCGCTATTTTCTAGCGTTGCCTTATGAACGGGCATCATGGATGTGTGGCCCGTCATCGCAACAAAGTATGGCACTTTGCTATCAAGTTCGAACTTCACCGTGTGCTTGTCGACAGCGGAAATACCGAGTTCTTCAACTGGCTTCTTACCTTCTGCTACGTCAGCAATGTTGTTGATTTTGGTGAGCTTGAGGTACCACACGTTTGGAGACGCGAGTTTCGGATCGACCGCGCGTCTTATCGCATACACGAAATCATCGGCCGTCACTGGATCGCCATTCGACCATTTCGCGTCTTTACGTAGGTGGAATACAAACGTCTGGTTGTCTTCGGTTTCCCAAGACTGTGCAACACCTGGGGTGATATTGCCATCGCGATCTTGAATCACTAAACCTTCAAATAGGTCACGTAGAATGTGCATTTCTGGCAGGCCTTCTGCTTTCGCAGGGTCAAGCGTCGCCGCTTCTGCATCGTTAGCACGAACTAAATGTTGGTCTTTTGCCAGCGAAACACCAGCAGGTAAGGTTTCAGCAACGGCAGTCACTGATATAAAAGGGGTCAATAAAAATGAAATGAGTAAAGCCGTTGAATGTTTTTTAAAATCCATGTTTGTTTGCTCTCCTAGCCTATCTTTGAAGCAAGTAATAAAATTAACAATGCGACGGTTGACGAGTTTTGACGCTATGGTTTATTTAAAGGGGTTCATCTAATGGACTTAGTTAACGATTAATATAGCCAATAGTGAATACTTGATAGTACTTGATCAATCAGGAGATTAAGGTGAGTTTAATTCCAAGAACGGAAAGAGCTGCGTTTTCGATAAAGCCGCTGTCATATGGAAAATCGGTGTTGGGTGCCCCTTTGCTCTATTTCCCCGCACAAGTAGAAAGCGAATCTCGCGGGCTGATTTTAGCAGGCACACACGGCGATGAAACCGCTTCAATCGCAGGTTTGTCTTGCGCCCTAAGAAGCTTGCCAGCGGCCAACTTACGACACGATGTGATTCTGTCGATGAACCCAGACGGCAATCAATTGGGTACTCGTGCCAACGCAAACCAAGTCGATCTAAACCGCGCCTTCCCAACTCAAAACTGGACAGAAAACGGCACTGTCTATCGCTGGAGTTCTCACACCCCAGTCAGAGATGTAAAAGTAAAAACGGGGCAAGCCGACCAGCTTGAACCTGAAGTGCAGTCGCTCATCAACCTCATTGAGCAACGCAAACCCAAGTTCGTCATCTCTTTCCACGAACCACTCGCTATGGTCGACGACCCAACCCAATCAGAACTCACCTCTTGGCTAGGCAAGCAGTTCAACCTACCACTCGTCGAAGACGTCGATTACGAAACCCCAGGCTCATTCGGCACATGGTGCCAAGAAAGAAACCTACCGTGTATTACCGTAGAGCTACCGCCCGTTTCTGCTGATCTGACGATAGAGCAGTATTTGGATGCATTTGTGGCGGTGTTGGGGTGTGAGGGAAATTAGTCTGGAGTAGGCTACATATACACATGCGAACAGTAATTCATCCTAATTACTAGTGAATCATATATTCCGTCTACTGAATCAATCCCATTCATAATCTATGCCGAATTCTTCCTTTGCATCATTTCAACTTATCTTTAGAGAAAGGCAATCGACATGATTAGCGCGATGAAAACTTCACTATCAATGAACTTCGGGGCTCGTCGCTATGAATCTAACTCGTTATAAAAAATCATGACAAGTGTCTGGACAAAAACGTTCCAAGAAAATGATCCTAAAACAGCACTATTTCTAAATTAATATTTATCGTTAGAGGTGATGGCGATTGGGGTTTACACCAGGGCGGGATCGCACTTTG
>NZ_JBFRSC010000026.1:0-64279 GCF_041473335.1 Vibrio sp. 10N.222.55.C7 | reverse complement strand
GCTAATCCGCGATGAACCTTAAAAAACCAGCTCAACATCCTACCGTCATCCTGACTCTCTGGGGTTTTACCATTGGGTTTTCCAAACATTGACTCTAGCACTCCACTCGCAGCAGTGTTAACTCGGCAACGAATGACATCTAGACTGTGATGTATGAATACCGAGTCTCCTCGAATGGATGTAGAATAACGGACGTACATTTTCCTTTCCGATGAAGTGTACCCGGATTTTTCTAATCTACTTGCTAGCAAATCTGCCTGTAATTTTGTTAAAGATAAAGAATTCATGATTATTGATTCGGTTAAAAACTCATGGGACAGTGTCTCCATATGGAGACATTTAGCCTAATAGCTTATGTGATTATAAATGACGGTCTATAGAGGAAACTAATAAATGTTTGAGAGAATTGAAGATCTGACGTTTGTTAACTGGAAAGATTTTGGTGTGATTGTCGAAGAAAGTGCCAATGACACTGCTTTCACAACGATCAAAGATTACGCACAAACGATAGGTTTTATACTAGGCACCCGCGCTACTCGAGCCTCACAAGAATTGATGTCTTTAACGAAAATGTTCCCGTTTTCGGTTGTTAAAGGCAATCCCAATCAATATCCATATAGAGTCCTCGAAGCGATTTTTTTCACTGTTATCGTTACAGCAGAAGAACGAGATATCATCCTAGCGGCAACAGCTGAAAACGCGACCCAAAAAGCCAAAGAGAGAGCCTATAACGTTTTAGAACCTCTCTTAATTGAACCACCTAAGTTTCTTTTAAACTAAGACGCTTTTGTCCCAGATCGATTCGTGTAACCAGATGAAAATAATTACAAAAATGATCACTATTGCCCCGTAGAAGTTACTAGCTTTTTTCAAATGTCCTCTTGCAAATGATTGCGAGAAAGATGGAGATATTTGAATGAGCGATGCACCAGAAGATAGTGATAATTTAAGTCTGCGGAAAGTGAGATAGAATGGTTAGCGCGTGCCAATCCATTCAATTCTACATATGAGATTATTATGAAAAACTCTACAATCAAAGCTATTATTGCTCTTTTGTTCTGCGTTGGTGCCACAAAGATCTATGCTAGTGAAGAATGGGGATATATAGCAAATGACCATTATGAATGTGAAAATGATCACATGGCGATTAATACATCAAAGGGTTGGTTATTAGCTGAGGCCTACCCTCCATACTCTGGCTTGAATTCAGGCTCTTACATCAAAGGCAATCTGCGTCAATATGGATTTCAAGACGTTTTAGTGTTTAAAAATGAACATGACTCGTCTCCTTCAAGCGCAAGGATCTATATTGATAATTACTGGATGAGTGATGAAGATGCTGGGCGATATTGCTACTCCGGTGAGGACCTGTAGGTTACTTCAAAACTATCCTGACTACTTCTATCCGGCTTGAATCGTATGCTTGGAAAGCCTTCACTCTGCTGTTCTCAAACTTGCTTTTGTCCCGAAGCGAATCATCACGGGCGCACACCTTGATGCTTGTCTTGAAATTAACGATACAGAGACTTGGTCGACTCTCTGACGATTAGATCAATGGGTGGCAGTCGAGCTTCATGCCGTTCGCCAGATAACAAGTTCAAGATCGACTGAGCACACACTTCACCAATCTCTTCAATCGGCTGTCTCAGCGTCGTCAGGGCTGGCGTGAAATACTTAGACGTCGGCAAGTCATCAAAGCCAATCACAGACACATCTTCTGGCACTTTATAACCGTGGTCAGACAGCGCCTTAATCGCACCGTAAGCCGTTTGGTCATTTGCAGCAAACAAGGCGGAGAAGTGAACCTTCGACTCTATCAATTCAACGGTTTTCTCATAACCAGATTCACTACTGAAATCACCTTGTTTAACGAGTTTTGGCATCACTTTAATGCCCGCCTCTTGAAGTGCTTTCTTATAGCCTTCAAAGCGATTTCCCGAATCAGGTTGACTTGAAAGCCCCTTAATATGAGCAATATTCACATGCCCTTGTTGCAGTAAATGTAAGGTTGCCATGTAGCCGCCCAACACGTTATCAATGTTGATGGAGCGGACGTTATTCTCAACAAAATCGTAGCCAACCATCACGATAGGAATGTCTTGTGCATACTTGGCAATTTCTTCCTGAGTAATGCTTCCTGTCACGATGATCATGCCATCCACGTTGCTTTTTGCGAGATACTCCAACGCGTGCATTTCTAACTTTTTCTGCCAATGCCCTGTCGCGATCACTAACGAATAGCCTTGAGCGATCAGCGTTTTTTCCATGTCGTTGAGGATACGACTGGTGTAGGGGCTATCAGGGTGTTGCACCAAGACACCAATAGTGAGCGAGCGTCGGTTGGTGTTTTCTTGCATTTGGAAGTTAGGTTTGTAGCCCGTGTCTTTAATGGCTTGCTCAATGTTTTGGCTTTTATCATCAGACACATAAGTGGTTCGATTAAGGAAGCGAGACACGGTGCTGGGAGAAACGCCAGCCAGTCTTGCTACATCGTATACTGTTGTTTTTTTTGTTTTAGTGCGCATCTCGAATCCCTAATCAAGTGACATTCGGGGAGCTTTAAGCTCCCCATCAGTTTCAACCTGCATACCACTGCTTTAGCTGAAAATCGTGTCATTAAGTTAATACAAGTAGGCGAAGATCATCCCCGGTCTAAAGTAGCGACCAGCCGTATATTTCAAGCCAGTGCTCAGTAGCCATTTGTGCAAGCCAGCCAGCTTTTCTAGCGGGATTTCACCGCTCACCATTTTAACAAAATTATCAGTATCTTTCGTCAAGGTTGGATTAATCCGACCGTCAGACAGCACACAGTTTTGACATTTAAGTACACTTAGCCAGTTTTTCGCATCATTTTGTGTCAACTTAAAGACTTCCATAAGATCTTTCTCATTGACAGACACAGAGCAGTTGAACCCTTCTGGCGCTGCAAATGGAATTTTTGAATAGTCATACAGCGCGGTATACACGGTATCCATCAATGTTTCTGCTTGCTGAGATTTACCCGCCAGACTCAACGCCGTTGCGACACTAAACTGCACACCAATCCATACGTCTTGTGCTTGGAACGCTTCATGCGGCGAACCATCGGCCAACGTCATATTCGCAACCCCAAGCTTAGGGCTGTTAATCTCAAAGTTGTGCTTATAAACATAGTCTAGTGCGCGTTGGATGTTCTCTTGCGGGAAAATACCGTCTAAGCCGATGAGCTTTAGGTAGCTGTCGGCCAACAAGGCATCACCAAAACTGTTGTCAGAATCTGGCACTAAATCTAAGTATTCTTGAGTAAAGGCTTGTGGCGCCGTCTCACTCAGCAAGCGTTTCTTAGAGACTCTTTGAGATACTTTACTGATGCTAATGGAAGTATCCCTTTCATTGAGATAGGTATTGAGCGTGTTCTTGTCAGCAATCGCATCGCCAGTCAATGAAAGCCCTAAGGTTTCCAGAGCTTGATAGCCTTCACCTGTTAAATGCTTGGCTTGAACTGGCGTCACGAAGAAGTGGTAGTAACCCTCTTTGTCATCCCACAAGCTTTGCTCAACGGTTGCCAACGCCTTTTTAGAACGCGTTAAGTAACCGCTAGCTAGCTCGCTTTCACCCATCAATTGTGCAAGTTCGCTCGCGGCTTGCAGGCCAGCAACCCACAGGCTCGCACAATAAATAGAGATGCCGTGAGAAGCTAGGTTATCAAAGGTATCGTCTGTGCCTCGGGTTAATGGTAAATCGTCACCCTCAGCAATCAAATTCGATAAAAAATCGATGCTTTCAGTTACCGCTTGCCAGCACTCATTAACCACAGAGAGATCCTGGGTGTTTTGATAATGGCGGTACACCATCAGAATGTATTTCGGCGCTAAGTCCTTCCACTCTTTCACGTTGTGCCAACTGTAAGCATCGGGCTGAATGTCGAATGGGCTGCCTAAGTCGTGGATTACCGCACCTCGAATAGCACGTACACCTTGATACTTTTCATCAATCAATTCGGCATTAGGCGTCGCTTCGTATTCCCAGTAGCGGCGCTGAGTGAAGTCTTCCGCCAAAATGGCCTTAGAAAACTCTTTCATCACACAGCCATCAAGCTCAGGCAATAAATAAAGCAGAGAGAAAGATCCGTAGAAGTACACATCCAGAGAGTTAAAGAATGGGTAGTCGACACACTCTTTTACCAAGAACTTATCTTCTTTGTCCCATACCGTTGATTCCGCCAAGAACGACAATGAGTTCATCGCCATCGTTGCATAGCGAAGTGCCGATTCAGGCTGCGAGATCTTGCTTTGAGCTTGCTCTAGGAAAGCGGTTTGTTGTGCGACGATCTGCTGCTCAATCGCTTCGAGCTTAGGCAACATGTCTTCTAACATAGGTAATGCAGGCTTTACTTGCGGGTAGAATTGCGTGTAAGCCTTATCTGAGTGCCAACCATTAAGCATGACTTTGCTGTGTGCCATCACCTGTGCAAAACGCAGGTCAACAGACTCGCCAGGTTCCAATTCAACCTGAACCACCACCAATGCGCTCAACGCTTCACGTCCTGTGTAAATGCCGGTTTGGAATTCCGCGTTGGTACGGCCTGTTTTCAGTGCGAACTCTGTTTGCTGAGCAGTCTTAGAGGTATAAAGCGTTGGTTTGACAGAAATCGCAACCTTACCAGATTCAGTCAAATGGTTATCTGCTTGAACACCAAACACCACTTCGCCTTCAATATCGCTTTGATAAGGCGATTGGCTAGACAATTGAACACCCGTAAAGCTGCCGCTTTCACCCTTTAAGTTAACCACTTCATGCTGCTGAGCAATCGGATTTTGAGACAAGGTACATGCCGAATCCTGAATACCATCACGGCCTTTCTGGTAGGTTGAGCCAATCAAGTTTTGAAGCGGCTGAGCAAGCGTAATCACGCGTGGTTGCGATGAATCATTGGTTAATTCAAAGTGATTCCAGTGCATCGGCAAAGAACACAGTCGTTTGTTCTCTTTAACGATCGGAGAGACGACCTTACGCTTTATATTAATATCTTCGAAGCTACTGTATTTATATTCAGCTAATGGATACAAAGCTTGATATTCTATATCCTTGCCATTAACACTATCTATATCACGGCCATTGATATTATCCATATCATTATTATCACCCGCAGTAAGTGATAATAATCTCGTTGTATCATTTATTAATAAACCATTAAAGAAATCTAAGGCTACATATAATTGACAAATAGTTGAACCTGAATCTTCTTCAATCAACAATTGAGTCTTATTTGAAAATTCAACGTTCCATTTTGTAAAGTTAGCTTTATTTTCTTGGTAGAAGCGACCATTTTTTAATGCTGTTTGAATGAGACTAATCGCATTCGACATTTCTCTACTTTCAATCTTTTTGCCATCAAACAAAGCAGGATAGAAGTTCAGGTGAACGCTTAGCTCTTGTTCATTAAGAACTTGCAGCGTGTCGATGGTTGGCACATTCATCACTGACGCATAAAAATCATTAAAATTAATAACTTGCTCTGAACAATCGACAAAGATTCCCGGAATAAAGCTGAAGTTAGGCGTGTTGCCGTTTGGTGTGAGTGTAAATGTGTTACCAATTCCGCCGACTGCCATACCGGTATTTTCTGGCGTGGTCGAAATTGGCGTGTACCAAGGTTGAATAAATTCAACTGCATCACCTTTTTTACACAAGTGTTCTGAATTTCCTGAGTAGCTCGTATATGGAATTTTATTATTCATGTTAAAACCGCCATTGAATATTTTTTTCTTCTTGTTAATATCTTTCAAAAATGGAGACATCAACATGTTTAAAATTATAAATGAAAAATTTGGAAATATTGACTCTGTCACATTAATAAATCAGCAGCATGGTATAGAACTTCAAATAATCAATGGGTTTGGTGCTGTTATAAATAAATACATTGTAAATAACAGTCCATTCTCTTTTATTTGTGGCTATCAGAATTATGATGAACTGATCAACCAACATCCGTTCTTTTCCCGCAGTGCTAAATTATTCCCTTTTCCAAATCGTTTAAACTTAGGTCGCTACAGTTTCGACAACCAAAACCATCAACTCCCAGCTAACTTCCCTTGGTCTGATCACGCCGTACATGGCCTGCTCTACAACCAACCTTTTTCAATCACAAACAGCGTAGCCACTGAAAAATCTGCCAGTGTGACGTTGCAGTATCAAACGTCGTCTTTGCATCCTGCTTTCCCGTTTGCGTTCAACCTTGAAGTCACCTTAACTATCGACATCACGGGTAGACTCTCTTCCTCAACGACCGTCTCTAATCTGGGTGATTTCGCCTTCCCATTCGGTGATGCTTGGCACCCTTATTTCTCGCTCGGCAATGACCTAGAACAGTGTGAATTGACTATGTCGCCTTGCACTGAGGTCGTACATGAGAACGACCTACCCAATGGTGAAAAGCACGCTTTTGACCGTTTGTCTTTGGACGATTCACTCACCAATCAAAGCTTAAATCATTGCTTTGAATTTGATTGCAAGACAACCAATCAACTTGCGTTTACGCGCTCAGATTCGTCTGCCGCAATTCGCTACCAACAAGATGAAAGCTACCCATTCGTTCAGCTTTACACGCCAACGAGCGAGCAAAGTATTGCAATAGAACCAATGACTTGCCCAGCCGACGCATTCAATAACCAGATTGGCTTATTAACGCTTAGCCCGAACCAGTCTCAAACCTTCACTTGGCAATGCCAAGCCACCTATCAACCAAAATAACCAAACGAAAGAGCAATAAAGGGCGCATAAAGCGCCCTTCTCTTTGTTAACCTAAAACCACTTCTACCGTGTGCTCACCCGATGTAAATACCGGTGCTTTGTTGCCTGAAATCAGGTCACCATTGACCTTCATATCAACCACGCCCTTACATACGTTATTCGGGTTCGTGACATGAATATAATAAGTCGCACCACGGAACTGACGACGAACTTTGAACTCTGGCCACTCTGCCGGAATACAAGGGTCCACCAGCAAGCCATCAATTTCAGGTCGAACACCTAGAATCCACTGCGTACCTGCCACGTATGTCCAAGATGAAGTACCCGACAGCCATGCATTACGACCTAGGCCGAACTGTTTATGTTCGTCGCCCAAGATGTTTTGCGGGTAGCAGTATGGCTCCGATTCAAAGGTATCAATATCGTCGTTCTTAGAAGCCGGATTAATTTGACGGTAGTACTCATAAGCACGCTCGCCGTTGCCCATTTTCGCTTCCGCGATCATCACCCATGGGTTTGAATGCAGGAAGATACCGCCGTTCTCTTTCGCACCCGGTGGATATGTCGAAACGCCACCAAGTTGTGGATCAAAGCCGTTGTAGCCTGGAGTTGAAAGTTTGATGCCATTGGTGGTGTTCAGCTTGTTGTAAACCGAATCTAGCGCCTGAGTAGCACGCTCTTGAGTCGCGAAACCAGAAATCACAGGCCAGCTTTGACCGTTGGTGTAGATCTGCCCTTGCTCGTTCTTGTGAGAGCCAATAGGCAGGCCTTGCTCATCAAAGTAGCGAACAAACCATTCGCCATCCCAGCCGCATTCATTGACTGTGCTCTGCATCTGTTGGTACTGATCTTTAAACTTAGCCGTCAGTTGCGCTTCACCACGCAGCTCACACAAGTCCAACATGTCGAGCAATGCTTTGCCGTACATGTTCGCCACCATCATCGACTCAGCACCCGTTGGTAGGTTCACCGTGTCGTTCCAGTCAGCAAAACCTAGCAACGGTAGGCCATGCTCACCGGTGTTGGTGTACGTAAATTCAATCGCGCGGCATAGGTGATCCCAAACCGTTCCCGTTTCAACTGGGTTACCCGCTTTGTCTTTTTGATAGAACGGGATCTCTTTATTCAAGAAGTCTGCATTGCCCGTTTCTTTCACATATTGAGTCACCGCGTAGATGATCCACAGGTGATCATCACCGTAGTAATCAGGGCGATCTTCTTCTTCACGAGAGTCACCCGCGTTCGCTTCCATGGTTGATGGGTAGAACTGGTGCATCGCAGAACCGTTGGTGTTTTGCACAGACAACAGACGCTCGATAAACTCACGCGCCTCTTCCGGCATGTGAGTAATTACGCCTAAAGTATCTTGCGAAGAATCACGGAAACCGATACCTCGAGCACCATAGCCAAGCTGGTACAGAGACAGGTAACGAGACCAGTTTTTGGTTGTGTGGCATTGACGTGGGTTATGTACGTTAAGCATCGAGTTCATTGCCGGATCTGGCGTTTCAACCTGAACCGCTTGTAGGTAGCCATCCCAGTGTTCAGCCAGTTCAGCGAAAGCCGAGTCAACCACTTGGTGGTCGCGATATTTAGCTAATAGAGGCAATGCTACTTCTAGACTCTGTTCTTGTGCGATTTGTACAACAGTGCGTTCTGTCTGCTCCGGAGATAACCAACCAAGGCGAAGGTTAAGTGCACCAATGTTGTCGCCACGCAAACACTCGGTGTTGCCTAATTCATCATTGTTTAGTGCTTCTGGCGCTGCCCATGTACCGTAACCCAAATTGCCTAAGAACGATTGGCGATCACCATCAAACGACGTCGCAGGGCGATCCGCTGTCATCAGGTTTACTGCATAGTCACGCTTCATGAAAGCATACTGCTCAAGCACGGTATGACCCGATTCTTGTTGGTGCGCTTTAAGCGTCATGGTCTGTGGAACCCAATCCGCATTCAATAGCTGCTTAAGTGCATCGAAGTGCGTGAATTCATACACAGGCACCACATCAACATGCAGCGCTTTGTCTGAAATGTTGGTGACCTTGATGTCTTGTAGCAGCACTTGGTCAGCTTTTGGTACAAAGAAGGTCGCTTCACAACGCACACCAAAGGCTTCTGTAATGATAGTGGTGTAAGACAAACCGGTGTGGTTTTCAAACTTATCAAGCGGCTTCAGAGTCGGCGTGTAAAAAGGTGAGAACACCTCTACGTTGCCCGCTTCATCACGCACTTTTAGGTAAAGGGTCGAGCCTTTAAAATCAGAGTTTGGCAGTTGTGCAATGTACTTAGTGATACGGTTGAGTGCCGGATCGCCCTTACACAACAGCACACCGCCGTTGCTATCAACAATGCCACCGAAATCTAATGTGCCGACATAGTTACACCATTTGATCGGTGTGCACGGTGTGGTTGCTACGTATTCTTTGTTTTTATCGTCAAAATATCCGAATTTCATCATCACTATCCCTAGCCCCTCCCAAATCAGGAGGAGCCAAAACAATTTGTCGTAAGTTAGTTGGTGTCAGCTCAATGGCTGAATTAAATTGACTGGCTAGCTTGTAATTGACTAGCTCGCTAGCGAGTTCTCACTCAGTGCGTCAAACAGGTGGAAAGCATCCAAGTCCAAGTAAAGTGTCAACTCTTTCACATCCACTTCAGCGGCTTGGGTTTCAACCATCAGCGGTTGACCACCAATTTCTGTTTTCAGAAGAATGCTCGCGCCAAGTAGTTCCTTGTCTTTAATTTTCACAGGGAATGGCAGTACGCGATCGTGGTCGACTTGCTCAGCACGAAGGTGGATATCTGTTGGACGAACACCAAAGTGAAGCGCTAAGTTTTTAGAGGCCAGAGACTTAAAGCGATCTGGCAGTGGGATATGAACATCGCCAAGTTCAACAAAGTATTCGCCTTCTTTTTCAATCAGTTTGGCTTCCAACATGTTCATTGATGGGTTACCAATGAATTGCGCGACAAACTTGTTAGCCGGGCGTTGGAACACTTCCGTTGGCGTACCAACTTGAGCAACATAACCATCTTTCAAGATCACGATGCGATCCGCCAATGTCATCGCTTCGATTTGATCGTGGGTCACGTAGATCGTGGTGGTTTTAAGCTCGCGGTGTAAGTGTTTGATCTCTTCACGCATCACGCCACGCAGTTTGGCATCGAGGTTAGATAGCGGCTCATCAAACAAGAACACTTTTGGTGTACGAACCATCGCACGGCCCATTGCTACACGCTGACGCTGACCACCAGAAAGCTCTTTCGGCTTACGACTAAGTAGTGGATCAAGCTCTAGCATTTTCGCCGCTTTTAAAACTTCTACGTCGATTTCCGCTTTCGGCATGCCCTTCAGTTTTAATGCAAAGGCGATGTTCTCGTAGACCGTCATGTGTGGGTACAGTGCATAGCTTTGGAATACCATAGCCAAGTCACGATCTTTAGCATCGACCTTGTTCATCACTTTGCCACCAACCACGATGTCGCCTGAGCTGATGCTCTCTAGGCCTGCAAGCATTCGAAGTGTGGTCGATTTACCACAGCCAGATGGGCCAAGGAAAACCACGAACTCACCGTCTTCAACCGTAAAATCAAACTCTTTTACAACCTCAACATCACCGAATGATTTCTTGATGTTTTTGAATTCTACTTTAGCCATTATCTGTTCTCCTCAGCGCGCTCTTGAAGCATGTTTCGGTACGCAATCGCGCTCTGTTTCAGTGTTCTTTCTTGGGTGGTGTAATCAACATGGACGATGCCAAAGCGTTGGCAGTAGCCGAATGCCCACTCAAAGTTATCCATCAGACTCCACGCAAAGTAGCCATCGACTTTCACACCCGCTTCAACTGCGTTGTGCACCGCTTCGATGTGGCCTTGGAAGTAACGAACACGTTGGTCATCCATCACTTGTCCGTTAACACGCTCGTCGTTACCTGCTGCACCATTCTCTGTAATGTAGATAGGCGGCATATTTTCGTAACGAGCATCCAGTCTTACCAATAAGTCGGTTAAACCTTGTGGGTTGATCTCCCAGCCGATGTAAGTGTGTTCAGCGTCAGTCTGTTTTACTGATTCAATGTCGCCGTTCTCGTTGAAGCGAGCGACATTGCGTGTGTAGTAATTGATACCGATGTAATCAACTGGTGCACTGATGATGTCTAGATCGCCTTCTAGAATCATCGGCATGTTCATCGCTTGGCGCTCGACAACTAGCTGTGGGTATTCACCTTTCAGTACAGGGTCGATGAACCAGTGGTAGTTCTCTGCTTCACAGTAGTCTGCAGCGCCTTGATCTTGCGGTGTCAGTGGGTAAGCCGGAGTCGCGTTAAATACCACACCATGCTTAGCATGAGGCGCGTTCTTACGAAGAATCGGCATTGCCAAACCGTGTGCCAGCATTAAGTGGTGAGACGCTAGGTAGCCCTCTTTCTCACCCTTGATGCCTGGCGCATGCTCGCCCCAACGGTAGCCCAAGAACGCAGACACAAACGGTTCGTTCAATGTTGTGTAAACATCAATCTTGTCACCAAAGTAGTTACTCACCACTTCTGCGTATTCTGCAAACTTGTAAGACGTTTCACGGTTCAGCCAACCACCTTTGTCTTCAAGGTATTGCGGCAGATCCCAGTGATAAAGCGTTACGTAAACCTTCATCCCACGAGCATGACACTCATCGATGATCTGCTCATAAAACTCTAAACCTTGCTGATTCACCACACCGTCTTGCGGCAGGATACGTGGCCATGCAATTGATAGGCGGTAAGCGTCAACGCCTAAGCCTTGAATCATCTCGATGTCTTGTTGCCACAGATGGTAGTGATCACACGCCACGTCACCATTGTCGCCGTTATCTACCTTACCCGGCTTCTTACAAAACGTGTCCCAGATAGACGGTGTACGACCGCCCTCTTCAACGCCGCCTTCAATTTGGTATGAAGATGTCGCGACACCGAATACAAATTCCTTACTGCGTAACTTTGAATCACTTGGAAGTTGAAATTTATTCATTGTTATAACCCTTAAACCTAACCTTTAACTGCGCCGGACGTTAAACCACTGATCATCTGTTTCGATGCGAACAGGTATGTAATCACAAGTGGTAAAATAGAAATTGTGGTACCTAGCATTACCGCGCCCCATGGCGTATTCGGAATACCTTGAACACTTCGTAGTGCTTGTGTGATGACGTAATTGTCAGGGTTGTTCAGCACCACAAGAGGCTGCATAAACATGTTCCAGAAGAAGACGAACTGCACGATAGCGAGTGTTGCTAGTGCTGGTTTCATCAGTGGCAGTACCACACTCCAGTACGTTCTGAACTCACCTGCGCCATCCAATTTCGCTGCTTCTAATAGCTCTTTAGGAATCGATGCAATCACGTGCTGACGCATCAAGAAGATGCCAAATGGCGTGGTTGTGAACGGTAGCCATACCGCCATGTGGTTATCCAGCAAGCCTAAGAATTTCACGATCATGAAGTAAGGGATCAGGCTAAGCACAGGCGGAATCGCCATTGAGCCAACCAGCATGCCGAACAACACGTTCTTTCCGCGGAACTTAAACACAGCAAATGCGTAGCCACCCATGCTACAAAACAGCAGCGAGATTGTGGTGCCTAAGAAAGCCACGTAAATCGAGTTAAACATCGCTTTCCAAAACGGCATGATTTCCAGCAGTTTTGCGTAGTTCACCATCAGGCTGTCGCCAATCGCAAAGCTGATGCCCGAGCCGAAGATCTCCGAACGGTCACGTGTTGAAAGCAGTGCTGACCACACAAATGGGAACACCGTAATGATTGCGGAAACAATCAGTAATATGCCGAGCATGACCATCAAGATCTTAGTCATGATGTACATGGTGCGTTCGCTTGGCATTAGGCCACTTAATGGTGAGGTATTTGTCTTAATTGATGTCGACATCTTAATGTTCCCCTAAGCCTTTCTTACCGAAGAATAAAAATTGAACCAAAGTACAAGACGCGATCAGTGCAAACAGAAGCCATGAAATTGCTGACGCTGTGCCCATTTCTAACCATTCCCAACCCACTTTGTAGAGGTACATAGAGATAGTTAAACCAGATTGACCCGTACCACCTGTACCACGCGTTAGAACGAACGGTTCTTCAAACATTTGCAGGTTACCGATGATGGTCATGGTGATTGCAAAGAAGATGAATGGACGAATCATTGGTAGTGAGATGTTCCAGAAGCGGCGGAAGGCATTCGCACCATCCATACGTGCAGCTTCTAAAATGTCTTTAGGAATCGTCATTAAACCTGTGGTGTAAAGGACGATGTTAAAACCGGTGTATTTCCAGAAAACCATGATCGCGATAGACGGCTTCACCATAGTGGCATCGTCTAACCAACGGATGGGTTGGAAATCGTTAACCCAAGCGAATGCCCAACCAAACAGCGTGCTATCGGCCAGAGCCATCAGCGTTTGGTTAATAATTCCTGAGTTAGGAGAGTACATATTGAAGAAAATCAGTGACGCTGCGACCGTTGATGTAATGAACGGTAGAAAGTACGCCGATGTTAGCCAGTGACGCATACGGTCACCCATTGAAACCAACATGTAAGCCACTGGAATAGCGACTAAGTGCTGAGCCACGCCTGAAGTGATTGCTAGCCAAAGCGTGTTCTTCAATGAACGCCATAGCCATGGGTCCGTTAAAGCAATGTGATAGTTCTCAAAACCAACGAACTCCATCGCATCCATGCCTCTTACTGGGTTCCACTCGTGGAACGACAGGTAAACAGAGAACAACAGCGGGAAGATCCCAAATACAGAAAAAATGATCAGAAACGGCAGAAGAAATCCATACGGTGTAAGCGCTTTCAAATTTAGACGAGAAAAAAGGCTTTTGTCCGCAGGTTCTATCGTTGTGCTCGCTGTATGATTCATAGTAACGACCTCTTAAAAAGGAAGCGCGTTATCCACGCTTCCTCACTTACTTAAAGTAAAAACAAATTAAAGATTACGCGTGCGACGCTTGATTAGACGCTCAGCCTCTTTAAGCGCTGTCTTGATGTCTTTGCCTTCATCAAGTACTTCCATCAAAGCGTTCTCTAAGATAATAGAACGTGCAACGTGGTCGCCTTGTGCTGGAGATACTGGTTTGATGTTCTGTGCCACTTCAGCAAACAGTAGACGGGCTTTTTGTCCGCCTAGGAATTCCATCTCTTCTTGGAAAAGCTCATCGTCATACGTTGTGATGTTCGCAGGGAAAGCGGCAATCGTTTCGAAGTGCTTAAGCTGTACTTCACGGTCAGTCGTCATGTATTCAATAAGCGCCCAAGCTTCATCTGGATTGTCTGATTGAGTTGGAATTGAAAGGAATGAACCACCCCAGCTGCCGTAGATACCATCAGGTAGGTTTTCTACTGCCCACTTACCTTTAGTTTCAGGAGCAATCCAGTTGTTTAGGTGACCAAGAAGCCAAGCGCCAGAAAGTTGAGTTGCAAATGTGCCGTTGCGGAAGCCTTCGTACCATTCGTTAGACCAAGCCAGAATGCGGCCGTCTAAGCCTTTGTCGCGAATTTCTTTTGCTACTTCAAAAGCGTGAACAAAACGCTCTGATGTAACCACTGGGTTGCCATCTTTATCGAAGTACAGACCTTCACCTTCAGGAACGGTCGTGAAGATAATCGCTTGTGCCACGTCGGCTGCCGAAGCGATAAGTTGTACGTTTTGCTCTTTCAGTTTTTCACCAGCAGCAATGTATGAATCCCAATCTTTGATTGCTTCTTCTACATCAATGCCCGCTTTTTCGAACACGTCGGTACGGTAGTACATAACACCTGGACCTAGGTCGACAGGGATACCATACATATCGCCGTCAGCGCCTTTGCCTTGTGCCCATGCGTAAGGTGCGAATCGTTCTTCGTATTTATCTGCACCGTAGTTTTCAGACAGGTTAACTAGGCCGCCAGAGCCAACAAATGGACCAATTTTCTCAACGTCGACAACAATCACATCACCGGCACCAGAACCCGTTGCAAGGTTCGTTGTGAGTTTCGTGTGGTGGTCACCGTGGTTGTTCATAAGGTAATCAACTTTGATACCCGTTTCCTTTTCGAAATCAGGCAGTAATACCTTCAGGCTGCTATCGAAATCAGGGAAACCGTCGAAACGAATTTCTTTGTCTGCTGCATTTGCAGCTGTTGTACCTAATCCTAAAGCAACCGCGCATGAAAGCGCTAAGGTCTTAAATTTCATGTTCTATCCTTAATATTTTTATAGGGTAACTGGTAAATCCGATACCGAGTTTCTAGTGACCAACGTCGGCAGCAATTTAAAGTTCACGTCATGTTTTATTTTTTTTAGCTTCTGTAGAGTGAGCTGTACTGCTTCAACGCTCATCTCTTCAATAGGGAAATTAATGGTGGTCAAACTAGGGGTCAGATAGCGCGCGAAGATGGTGTTATCGAAGCCCACCAGTGATACATCTTTAGGAACAGACAGTCCCTCTTGATGCAACACCTCGAAGGCGCCAAATGCCATGTGGTCATTCGAAGCAAATACTGCTGTGAAATGACACTTACGATTAATCAGCTTCTTCATAGCACTGATGCCCGTCTCTTCAGTAAAGCCCGCTTCCGAGACTAATGCTTCATCGTATGGCACACCCGCTTCTTCCAAGGCCTTTCGATACCCCTGCAAACGCCCCCTAGCATCTGCTTTATCTAAAGGCCCGGTAATACACGCGATATCTGTATGTCCCTTTTGCAAAAGATATTGAGTAGCGAGTAGCCCCCCGACTTCGTTATCAATATCAATGCAACTCATCGCCATTTCTGGGATGAAGCGGTTAATTAAAACCACAGGGGTCCCCTGTTCTTCCAATTCAATTAAATAATCATCACTGAGCAGTTGAGTATGAAGAATCAAAGCATCAACACGACGCCCCAACAGAAACTCCACAGACTCACGTTGCCCTTGCTCAGTATTCGAACCCGCTGTAACCACAGCGTGGTAACCAAAGCGGCGTAGGTTCTCTTCTATGCAATGCAAAATGCCTGAATAGAAAGAGCCGCCAAGTTCTGGAACAACAACACCCACACTACCAGTACGACTTGAAGCCAAGGCTTGGGCGATAGAATTCGGGCGATAACCCAGCTCCTTGATCGCTTTTTCAACCTTTAATTTCTTGTCATGACTCACTCTACTGGTGCCGTTGATCACTCTAGACACTGTCGCTTGAGACACACCTGCATGTTCTGATACGTGTTTAATTGTCGCCACTCGAACCTCGATACTTCATTAGCTTGTAACCGCTTACAAAACGATTATTAAGAAATTACGTTTTAGTTGAAGTGAGTGTCATCACACTAAAGTTGGAGGTAAAAAGGCCAGTTGTGGAAATCATGAAAGCGCTTACAGATTCACTTCACGCCATGAAACTGTTTCATGAAATTATTGTTCATATTATCAAGATGGCGCTCGGTTACTTGTTCGTCAGATCAAACAAGCCCGCCTAAATCCATTTTTTGAAAACGTCATTTGATGATGAATCCGCAGCTGACGGCAATATACACGGGGAAAGTGACCTTGTTATTTCAATGGCCTTTCGAAATTGTATGAGAACATTTCACGGTAATTTTAGCTCAAAGCCTTTTCATCAGAAAAACCAGATACGAAAACGCCCAGCGGAAGGCTGGGCGTGAAATCATAGAAGAAATTAGCTGGCTCTAATCTTTGTGATTAGATGATTCCGCTAACTTAAACTCTTGAGTTAATGAGAATTGCTGTTGCGACATAGTTTCAAGCTGTTGACCGTGGGAAAAAAGCACTTGAGAACGTTGCGAGTTATCTTCAGCCAAGGTGTGTATCTGACTGATATTTTGAGTGACTTGAGAGGCAACGACTTGATGCTCTGTCGTCGCGGTCGCAATTTGATGGCTTCTTTGCTCTACTTCGTTCAGAAGATCAGACACCGTCGATATCGAGTGATTCACTTCGCCCGTTTGCTCAACACATTGAACCATACCCACCATGCACTGATTGATCTGTTCAACCGCCAGTTTAGAGCTAGTTTGCAACTGCTCGATCTTGTTGTGTATCTCTTGCGTAGAAGCATTGGTTTTGGCCGCTAACACGCGAACTTCATCAGCCACCACAGAGAAACCGCGCCCTTGTTCTCCTGCTCGCGCCGCTTCAATGGCGGCATTCAATGCCAACAAATTGGTTTGTTCAGAGATACCAGATATTACATCCAAAATAGAGCCAATACTGGCGCTTTCGCTTTCAAGCTGACCAATGGTCGCTGTTGATTCTGCTAACTTACGCTCTAAACTGCCCATCAACTCGACGCTTTTGTCCATCGTCTGTTGGCCATGATTGGAACTCGACACCGCTTCGGTCACCAAGGTTAACGTTTGATTAGCGGCTTGAGTTATTTCGGTCACTGAGCACTCGATTTGCTCCATGGCCGTTGCCACCATCACGGTCTGATTGGTTTGGTCTTGCATCGCCTCGCTCAATGAACGGCTAGTGCTTTGGTTCTCTAAAGATGCTTCTTTTAGGCGCGTTGACGATTGGCGCATGTTCTCAATCATTTGAGTCAGGTGACTGATCACTAAGTTGACCTTGTCGCTCACTGAGCCGAACTCATTATTGGCTTGATACTGCACCATCGCGCTCAAGTCTTTATTGGCAACTTGGTCGAGTGCACTTTGTAGCAGCTTGCTTGGTTTACGGATACCTTTGGCAATATTCAACCCGATCAACAGAGCAATAAGCACGGAAGCAAGTGCAATAAAACCCTGCATCACAAGGGCTTGCTGTGAAGAGTCCATCGATTCGTGATACAGGCGTGTCGCGGTGTCTTCAGCGTACATTGAAAGCTCATCAAAGTGACTTAACTGTTGATCGATTAGCTGTTCAATTTCCTGCTTTTGAAGGGAGATAGACTCATCGAGTTTGACGGTTTCTTTATGGGTAGCGACTGAGCCACTGGCTGAAAACGCGTGTGAAGCGAGCAACGATAAAGACTGTTTACTGCGGCGCAGCAAAGATGAATCCAGATTATCTAAACCTGCGACCGCTTGTTCGAATCGCTCTTTGCGACTTTGTAGGCGACGCTCTACCCCACGAACCTCCGAAGATGTTTGCAGTGAAAACGCTTCGTTGGCTTCCGCGGCAATCAAACTCAATTGCACCAACAAAGCTTCGACTGCCTTTTGTGTCTGCTCTGAATCTGCACTCGCGAGTTGATTCACCAAAGTATTATTGAGCTGTCCAACCACAGATTGAAATTGCGCTTGTCCCATCGAACCGAGATCTTTGCTATCCAAATACTCAACATAAAGCTCTAATACCTGCTCTATCTTATCGATAGTCAACAAACCTGTTTGAGTGATGTTGTTAAGCATGGCTTCCATTTGTGAACCAGCTACGCCCTTACCTTCGAACCAGTTCAATTGCTGCTGATATAGCTCGATGTTGTTTAAGACGGTTTGTTTCAGTGGCTCAAGTTCATCAATATAGTTAGCGGATAAGTAGGGTGTGGTGCTGCGATTAATGTCCAGAAATCGGATGGTTAACGTTGAAGATTGAAGTATTAATGGCGTAGCTTGCTGGGTGATGTTTTCGATTCGAGTGGTGATGTCTTTATTGCTACTGATGCTTAACCATGCAGAACCCAGCATGATCACAATCAGTACGAAGAAACCTAAATAAACTCGAGACACGATGGAAGAAAGTCTCATAGTAAATCCCTGATCTAGTGGCGAAAAAAAGGGCACAAAAATGTGCCCAAGAATGGAGTTAATTGAAACGTGCCCTAATCAATCTGCCTTTAGGGCTAAAATGGACAGTATTTACGTACTATTGAAAAGCATGGATATTCGAAAGCATGGCTCTTTGAAAATATGCCGAATTCAAAGAGCCGCTCTTTCTATATCGGTGATTACCACCAAGCTTCAAACATTGCGCCGAACGACAATGTGTCAACATTCGTTGTCTTCACTGTGTTGCCTTTGGTTTCTACATCACCCACGGTTGTGTAGAAACGAAGCATTGGACGGCTCCAAGGTAAGCCACCTAAAGATACGTTTTGAGACAAAGTGACTTTCCACGCGTTCTCTTCACCGTCATCATCGTAATCAACCATGCCGTAGCCAGCTTCTAACCATGTAGAGTGAACATCATCCCATTGGTACTGTGGACGAACGATACCCGCGTATTCAGTATTCTCACGATCTAAGTCTGAGCCAGAGTTGTCTTTGTAAGACACTAAGTAATCAATGATGAACTGTTCAGATGCAGCGTAGCTACCCTCAACACTTGCATAAAAAGTCTGGTAATCACCTTTAAGGTCATATACCGATGAATCGGCACCGTCACCGTACTTAACAACCAACTTGTTAGACTCACCCAAGCCTAATGTTGCACCTACTAGGTAGGCCGTTTCATCACTGACTTTTTGTCCTTGAGTCACGACAGGCTGCATTGAATCTGTCACTGGATCGTATACGTACTCAGTCGTCGTAGACGTATCCGCTTCGCTCGATGCAAAACCGTAGTTCGCGTAAAAATCCAGATTACCAATACCTGCGTCAATACTGTGTAGCTTCGCTGTCACGGCGTATCGGCCATTGTCATTTACGAGGCCGCCTTTCACTTGGCCAACAAAGCCCATATCTAGCTTAGCGCCGCCGAAATCTAGGTTGTTAAAGCCAGCGCCTTGACCATCGTGTGTCATCCAGAAGTAATCGTTCAAACCTTGTTGCGGACGTTGATGGAAGTCGCGACCAGCCCACATATAAAGTTCTGGTTGGCTTTCAAATACGTTAGTTACACCTGCGTACATTTTTTTCATACTCAGGCCGCCGTCGTCAGCCCAAGCGTCTGCTTCCCAGTGGTCAGCCATGAATACGATGTCCCAAATCGCACCATTGTCAGCTTGGAAAAGCTTAGCTAGCTGAACCTCACCACCATTAGCTTCGTTACCCAAACGACCGACAGAACGACCTGTTGTACCGATGTCTACGTAACGCTCATCACCGCTCTTGTAGTGAGCGCCGTAACGAGCATAACCAGAGAAGACGATGCCATCTGGCACCTTAGTTTCTGCTGTTAAAACTGCGGGTTGTTGATCATTAACATAATCAATATCCACAACCTTAGATTCTAACTCTTGAATTCGTTTTTCTAATGCTTCGATATTAGTATCAGCAGCAAAAGAAGAGAGTGAAGCAAGCGATGCCGCCACTGCGACTGTTATTGGCAAAAGCTTAAATTTTTGCATTGTATTTCCCTATTATTTTTTTGAGTTTTCATCGAACAGGGAAATATTAAGCAATGAAAGAGTTGAAAAGTTGGTCGCTGTTCACACTGATAAATCAGCTTAAATGCCATGAAACTTTTAGAAAATCCATGACTAAAACTACTGACTTTAGATCAACAGGTTATAGTGAAAAATGCGTAAAATATCAGCTTGAAATCGCTTTCATTTCATCAGTAATGGTGGCGGCTATCACGGAAAAGGGTGTCGAAAAGCAAAGAGAACGAGGTGTGAACTTGATTGATTTTCATATATATGAAAAGCCTCAAAATCTAAGGCAGATTTTGAGGCTTTTTGGTCTGAGTTAAATACCCAGTTATCTAAAATCAAGTATTCGCTAAAGTGAATCTAGGGACTCAATCCCCATATTGAACAAGGTAAATGCGTAGATATCTGCAGTGAGATCGATCGCTTTACTCAATGGCATTCCAGCACCATGCCCTGCATTTACGTCAATACGAATCATCACGGGCGCACTACCTTCATGCTTATCTTGCAGCTCTGAGATGAACTTATAAGAGTGAGCCGGTACTACGCGGTCATCGTGATCAGCGGTCGTCACCAATGTTGCTGGATAATCCGTGCCACGCACCACATTATGAACCGGAGAATAGCCAAGCAGATATTCGAACATCTCTCTGTTCTGCGCGGATGTGCCATAGTCGTACGCCCACCCTTCGCCAGACGTGAATGTGTGGTAACGCAACATGTCCAACACCCCAACAGCAGGCAGAGCCACTTGGAACAGCTCAGGCTTTTGTGTCATACAAGCTCCTACCAGCAAGCCTCCGTTAGAACCGCCGCGAATCGCCAACTTATCGCTACTGGTGTAGTTTTCTTCAATTAAGAACTCGGCAGCAGCAATGAAGTCGTCAAAGACATTCTGCTTTTTCTGCTGAGTTCCCGCTTTGTGCCACGCCTTACCATACTCACCACCGCCACGCAGGTTCGGCACCGCATATACGCCACCCAGTTCTAGCCAACTGCCAACCGTGCCCGAGAAAGAAGGCGTTAGGCTAACGTTAAAGCCACCATAGGCGTACAACATGGTAGGATTATTGCCATCTAACACTAATCCCTTCTTATAAGAGATAAGCATCGGAACCTTGGTGCCATCCTTCGAGGTATAGAAGACTTGTTTAGACTCAAATTGATCCGACTCAAACGGAGACTCAGAGCGTTGGTAGATTTCAGAATTGCCTGATTCGACATCGAAAGAGAAAATCGTTGGCGGCGTTACATAGTTGGTAAAGGTGTAATAAAGCTGAGTTTGCTCGTTTTTTCCACCTAAGCCACTGGCCGTTCCCAGCCCAGGCAAATGAATTTCACGAACTAGGTTACCTTGGTAATCCAACTGCTCAATCTTAGACACCACATCCACCATGTAGTGAGCAAACAAGTGGCCACCACCCGTGCTGATATCCAATGGCTGTGGCTTTTCAGGGATGATTTCGAGCCATTTCCCATCGCGAGTACCAAAGCTCACCACCTTGCCATTCGGCGCATCAAGATTCGTATATAGAATGAAGGTCTCATCTTGGTTATCGATGAGATAAATGTCGCTATCCACATGATCAATCAGCGTGTTCAGCTGTTGTTCTGGTGAGTTTAAATCGATATAGAACAGTCTATTACCCGATGTCGACTCTCGCCCTAGAATGATCAAGTAACGGTCGTCTTCGGTGGTATAGCCTGATACATAGCGGTGCTGCTCAGCGTTGTTCTCACCAAAGATAACTTTGTTGCTAGCTTGCTCTGTACCCAACTCATGGAAGTACAGCTTGTGTTGCTCAGTACGAGCAGAGAGTTCACTGCCGTCTGGCTTGTCGTAACTAGAGTAATAAAAGCCGCGATTACCCAACCAAGAAATACCAGTAAATTTGGCGTCAGTGATTTCGGCTTCAAGCTGCTGTTTAGTCTCGGTATCAATCACGAAGATCTTGCGCCAGTCGCTACCACCTTCAGAAATGCTGTACGCCACTAAGCTGTAGTCTTTAGAAAACGACACCGAGCCTAGAGATGTGGTGCCGTCTTCCGAGAAGGTATTCGGATCTAGGAATACTTCAATCGACTGACCTTCTTTCTGACGATAAAGAATACTGTGATTCTGCAGTCCATCATTCTTATAGAAATAGGTGTAATCACCTCGCACAAACGGCTGTGAGCTCTTTTTGTAGTCTTGCGCTTTCGCTAATCGCTCTCGCAGTTCTGCGCGATACGGGATTTGAGCGAGGTAATCAAACGTGATTGCGTTTTGACTCGCCACCCACTTCGCGGTCTCGTCACTTCTGTCGTCTTCTAGCCAACGATATGAGTCTTCGATTATCTGACCAAAGTAGTCATCGCTGACGATCTGTTTATTGGTGATTGGATATGGATACTCTTTTAAATAGCTCATCGTGATCCTTATTAAAAATAGTGAGAAATCGTCAAGTAGCGCGTTCTGATATGTTCAATCAATAACTTAATCTTGTTTGGTGGCTGGCGAGTAAAAGGGTACACCGCATAAATTCCCAGCTTTTTACCGACTAAATCAGGGAAGATATCCACCAGCTGGCCGTTACGAATATCGTGATACACCAGACAACGTGGCACGTACGCCACACCATGACCGCCCAAAGCGGCTTTTCGTAATGCCGTCGCGTTATCGGTAGAGAAAGAGCCAGAGACGCGCACGATGTATTTGTCGTTGTCGGTACAGCCATCCTTACTGTGTAAGAACTGCCACTCACTAGCGCCTGTCGTTTGATAAGCGTATTGCAAGCAATTGTGCTCAACCAAATCCTTGGGCTGCATCGGCTTACCGTTCTTAGCAATATAAGACGGCGAAGCGCACACCACCCATTGTGAATCCAATATATGACGAGCAATGAGGCTTGAATCTTCCAAGTAGCCGGTTCGAATCACCAAATCGAGACCATCCTCAACCAAGTCGACAAAGCGATTATTCAGAGACATATCGACCGTTAAACCTGGGTGCATATTACAAAACTCGGCAACAGCGTCTGCCAGAATCAAATCTCCGGAGATAGTAGGCACTGACATTTTGATATGACCACTAACATTTTCACCAAAGCCTGAAACTGCGTCCATAGCCTCTTGAGCCGCCTGCTTCACATTTTTGGCTCCGTGTAACATTGCCTTACCCGCCTCGGTAAGCGTCAATTTACGCGTGGTTCGATATAATAGCTGCACGCCAATCTCTTCTTCCAAACGCGCAATTCTCTTACTAACTACCGAATTTGTAAGGTTATTTTGCTCTGCCACCTTACTAAAACTGCCCAGCTCTACTACCTGTGAAAACAGGATCAAATCGTCTGCTCGCATTTGATTATGCCAATTTTGGAATTAATTATTTTCATTATTTCCCTATATCAATAAAAAATAAAGGGGTAAATTCACGCCAAATTAACAAAACAATTACAAAAACAGCTTTTGCAATCACATCGGTTACAAATAAAGCGACTCTAATTACAACAATTGAATCCTCGAGATTCAGATTACACCTACAAAACTAATGACGTGTTATTCACTTCAAACATGAACGTTTGAAAACAAGTACGAGGAAGTACCCATGAGTGAAACTCTACTAGCATTATTGGCCTTTTCGCCAATAGTTATTGCAGCGATTCTGCTGGTTGGCCTTAACTGGCCTGCAAAAAAAGCGATGCCCGTGGCATTTGCATTAACCGTTGCTATCGCCCTATTCGCATGGGATATGTCTAGCACTCGCGTGCTGGCTTCAGTATTCCAAGGCTTCGGCATTACCGTGTCGGTTCTCTGGATTGTGTTTGGCGCCATCTTCTTATTAAACACTTTGAAACACACCGGAGCTATCACCACCATCCGCAACGGATTTACTGACATATCAGCAGACCGTCGTGTACAAGCGATCATCATTGCTTGGTGTTTTGGTTCATTCATTGAGGGCGCATCTGGCTTCGGCACACCCGCTGCAATCGCCGCTCCCTTACTCGTTGCAATCGGCTTCCCAGCATTAGCTGCGGTACTGATGGGCATGATGATTCAATCTACGCCGGTATCGTTTGGCGCGGTTGGTACACCTATCATTGTTGGCGTAAACAAAGGTTTGGATACGCACAACATCGGTGAAAGCCTGATTGCCAATGGTTCAACATGGGATGCTTACCTACAACAGATCACATCAAGTGTTGCGATCATCCACGCCTGCGTTGGTGTGATGATTCCTGTATTGATGGCGATGATGCTGACTCGCTTCTTCGGTAAGAACAAAAGCTGGACTGAAGGTCTTGATATCCTGCCATTCGCACTGTTCGCAGGTGCCGCTTTCACCATTCCTTACGCACTAACGGGTGTTTTCCTAGGTGCTGAGTTCCCATCACTGATTGGTGGTTTGGTTGGCCTTGCGATTGTTGTAACAGCAGCAAAACGCGGCTTCCTAGTACCTAAATCAAAATGGGATTTTGAGAGCGAAGACAAGTGGCCTGCAGAATGGCTAGGTTCTCTGAAAATCGACCTTGACGACAACAATCAAGGCCATAAGAAGATGAGCATGGCGATGGCATGGGCACCATACGTGCTGCTAGCGGTGACCTTGGTTGCGAGCCGCGTGAGCCCTGAATTCAAAGGCCTACTGAAGAGCGTTAGCCTATCGTTCAGCAACATCCTTGGTGAAACCGGTGTGAGCACTGCGATTCAGCCTCTGTATCTACCGGGCGGTATCTTGGTCTTCGTCGCGCTGGTTGCTGTTCTCATGCAATCTCGCAGCGCAACGCCACTGGCTAAAGCCTTCGGTGAATCGAGCAAGACTCTGATTGGCGCAGGCTTTGTGTTGGTGTTCACCATCCCAATGGTTCGTATCTTCATTAACTCTGGTGTGAATGGCGCAGATTTAGCAAGTATGCCCGTAACCACGGCAAACTTCGCAGCTGACCTCGTTGGTAGCGCATTCCCAGCATTGAGTGCAACGGTTGGTGCGTTAGGTGCCTTCATTGCAGGTTCGAACACAGTTTCAAACATGATGTTCAGCCAGTTCCAATTCGAAGTAGCGCAGACTCTGACTATCTCTAGTGCGGTGGTTGTTGCTCTACAAGCCGTTGGTGCAGCAGCAGGTAACATGATTGCGATTCACAACGTGGTAGCGGCATCAGCAACTGTTGGCTTGCTAGGACGCGAAGGTGCAACCCTACGTAAGACAATCATTCCAACGTTCTACTACTTGGTGATGACAGGCATCATCGGCCTAGTGGTTATCTACGGATTCAAAATGACCGACGCACTTATGTAAACCATAAGTCGTTCAAAAGCACTTGGCGTTAATACTCAATTCCCCGACAGCGACACCGTCTAATAAGACAGTTGATGAGTTCCGGGATGGATACTAGAGCACATCAACACCCATGGGTATTAACGCCATTTTCCCGAATTAAAGCAGCCCAAACCAAGCTCTCAAAGAAGAGCAACATCCCAAGAATTTAGGACTGAAATTATGATCATATCCGCATCGACTGATTACCGCGCCGCAGCAAAAGCGAAATTACCACCGTTTCTTTTCCACTACATTGATGGTGGCTCTTACGGAGAACATACCCTACGTCGCAACACGGCTGACCTAGCTGAGATTGCGCTAAAACAACGCGTACTCAACGACATGTCGGACCTAAATTTGGAAACCGAACTATTTGGCGAGAAGCTAGCGATGCCAATCGCACTGGCGCCTGTTGGTTTAACGGGTATGTACGCAAGACGCGGTGAAGTACAAGCAGCAAAAGCCGCCGACAACAAAGGCATCCCTTTTACCATGTCGACCGTGTCGGTATGTCCGATTGAAGAAGTTGCACCTAAGATTGAACGCCCAATGTGGTTCCAACTTTACGTGTTAAAAGACCGTGGCTTCATGAAGAACGTTCTTGAACGCGCTAAAGCCGCTGGCGTCACAACACTGGTCTTCACCGTGGATATGCCCGTACCCGGCGCTCGCTACCGTGACATGCACTCAGGAATGAGTGGTCCAAATGCAGCAGTACGCCGCGTATTCCAATCTATGCGTCATCCTAGCTGGGCAGTTGATGTCGGCTTACTGGGTAAACCACACGACCTAGGCAACATCTCTACTTATCGTGGTTCTCCTACCAAGCTGGAAGACTACATCGGTTGGTTAGGTGATAACTTCGACCCGTCGATTTCATGGAAAGATCTAGAGTGGATTCGTGATTTCTGGGACGGTCCAATGGTCATCAAGGGCATTCTTGATGAAGAAGATGCAAAGGATGCGGTGAGATTTGGCGCAGACGGCATTGTGGTTTCAAACCACGGCGGCCGCCAGCTTGACGGCGTTCTATCAAGTGCCAAAGCGCTGCCTTCGATTGCTGATGCAGTTAAAGGCGACACCAAAATTCTGGTCGACTCTGGCATTCGTACTGGCTTAGATGTAGTTCGCATGATGGCGATGGGCGCAGACTGCACCTTGCTTGGCCGCTCTTTCGTTTACGCGTTAGCAGCGCAAGGACAAGCAGGTGTTGAGAACCTACTCGACCTGTACGACAAAGAGATGCGCGTTGCGATGACTCTAACTGGCGCCAAGACAATCAAAGACTTAACCCGTGAATCTTTGGTGGGGCTAGATTAAGTCCGTTGATTCACTGTAATGCTTTGGTCTACTTAGACCGAAGTTCAATCGGTGTCACAGCAATTACACTGCCGTTGTGACACCGTTTAAAAACAAATCAGTGCCAAATAAGAAGCACAAGGAAGCAAAGATGGAGACAAACACATCTCATGAGCGAGTAATAGACGCACAAGCTTATCAGCAGCTTGAAGCGATACTGGCTCAAAAAATAGAAACGGAACGCATTGTCACGCAAGAGGCAAAGCGATTGGCTTACGGCACCGATGCGAGTTTTTATCGCTTGGTGCCGAAAATGGTTCTAAGGCTCAAGAACTTAGACGAAGTCATATTCACCATTCAAAGCTGTCGCGAACTCGGTATTCATTTTACCTTTCGCGCCGCGGGCACCAGCCTTTCAGGGCAAGCGGTTTCAGACTCGGTACTCATCACACTGACCGACGACTGGCGTGGCCATGAAATTGTCGACAACGGCAATCAAATCATTCTTCAGCCCGGTGTAATTGGCGCAGATGCCAACAAATACCTCGCCCCTTTCCAACGTAAAATCGGCCCAGACCCAGCCTCTATCAACACCTGTAAAATTGGCGGTATTGCCGCGAACAACGCCAGCGGTATGTGTTGTGGTACTGCGCAAAACTCCTATCGCACCGTCGAGAGCATGAAAATCGTATTGAGTGATGGTTCCCTGCTTGATACGGCAGATAACGCCAGCGTTGAAGCTTTCAAGCAATCACACAAAACGTTGTTTGAAGGCATTATTGATTTACACAGACAGACTAGCTCAAATCAAGAACTGGCAGACAGAATCCGCCACAAGTACCGTCTTAAAAACACCACCGGCTACGCGCTCAATGCATTGGTCGATTACCACGACCCAATTGAGATCATAAAACACCTGATGATTGGCTCAGAAGGCACACTAGGCTTCATAGCCGAGATCACTTACAACACGGTGATTGAACACCCGAACAAAGCTTCAGCGCTATTGGTGTTTGCCGACATCGAGCAAGCAAGTAAAGCCGTAACTACATTATCCAAAACTCCGGTTGCAGCCGTTGAGTTGATGGACGGCAGGGCGCTACGTTCTGTCGCGGATAAACCGGGTATGCCTGCGTTTATGCCAAACCTAGATTTAGAAGCGGCGGCTATTTTGGTGGAATCACACGCCAGCTCCCAGCAGGACTTAGATTTACAATGTAAATCAATTTTGGATGCATTGGCTGATTACACGATTGTTGAATCGGTCCCTTTTACGTCCGATCCAAAGACTGTTGCAACCCTGTGGGGCATTCGAAAAGGCATGTTCCCAGCAGTTGGGGCCGTTCGTGAAGTTGGCACAACCGTTATCATCGAAGACGTGGCTTTCCCTGTTGAAAACCTGGCTAACGGTATTCGAGAGCTGCAAGAGTTGTTCGATAAATACGACTACAGCGAAGCGATCATTTTCGGCCATGCACTCGAAGGCAACCTTCATTTTGTGTTTACCCAAGGCTTCGACAGCCAAGAAGAGATCGACCGTTACGGCGGTTTCATGGATGACGTTGCCGAGCTAGTTGCAGTGAAGTATCAAGGTTCACTGAAAGCGGAACACGGCACGGGCCGAAACATGGCACCTTATGTGGAATTGGAATGGGGCAAAGATGGCTATGCCTTGATGCAACAGATCAAAGCGCTGTTTGACCCAGAAAGGCTGCTTAACCCCGGCGTTATCATCAACGACAATCCAAACTCCCACATCACAGACCTGAAGCCGATGCCTGCTGCCGATGACCTTGTCGACCGCTGTATCGAGTGTGGCTTCTGTGAGCCTGTTTGTCCGTCTCGTACCTTAACTCTATCGCCACGCCAACGTATCGTGCTGTACCGCGAGTTACAACGCCGCCGAGCTGCGGGTGAAGAGATAGAAGCAAGCGAACTAGAGAAAACCTTTGAATACCAAGGCATTGATACTTGCGCTGCAACAGGCCTATGTGCGGAGCGTTGCCCCGTGGGCATCAACACTGGCGATTTAGTGAAGAAGCTTCGTATCGCCAAGTACGAGAAATTTACGCCAATCGCTAAGTGGACAGCGGATCATTTCTCGACCACCACTAAGCTGACCAAGGCTGGCCTCAAAACCAACCAAGTGGCGAGTAAGGTTCTGGGCGCCAACACGGTCGGCAAGCTTACCAATGGCCTACGCTCAGTGACCAAAGGCGCGACACCGATTTGGATGCCAGAGATGCCGCAATCCAACAACCACTCCCTCACGGCTTCACCAATGACAGCCGAAACATCGAACAACGCGAAGAAAGTGGTTTACCTCCCTTCGTGTGCCAGTCGAACCATGGGGCAACAAAGTGATGCGGGCGACCAACGTCCTCTTACTGAAGTGACCATGTCTTTGCTCAACAAGGCAGGATTCGAGGTAATTCTACCGAAGAAGCTAGATGACCAATGCTGTGGTATGCCTTACGACAGCAAAGGAATGACCGATTTAGCCCAATCTAAAGCGCAACAACTCGAAGAAGTGTTATGGCAAGCCAGTCGTCAGGGTGAATACCCGGTACTGATGGACACCAGTCCGTGCGCCAAACGCAGTATTGAGCAGTTCACCAAGCCATTAGAGGTGTTAGAGCCAACAGGGTTTGTGAATCAATATTTGCTTGAACATCTGACGCTTGAGCCGCTACAAGAAACCGTGATGCTGCATGTCACGTGTAGCTCTCGTCGAATGGGCTTAGAAGGCGCGATGTTAAACCTTGCTAAAGCGTGTACCGAAGAGGTGATTGTTCCAGAGCATATTCAATGTTGTGGTTGGGCAGGTGACAAAGGCTTCACTACACCAGAGCTGAATGAGGCGGCGGTACACCCACTCAAGGAACAAGTGCCGAGCAACTGCACTCGTGGCTTTAGTAACAGCCGAACCTGTGAGATCGGTTTATCACACCACAGTGGCATTCCGTATCAATCAATCTTGTACTTGGTGGACGAAGTGGCGCAGTAGATCCACTCATACTGCGAGCAACGTGCTCAAGCTTAAAACGAAAAATGGCAGCCCAATCAGGCTGCCATTTGTTTATTCGATTTAAAACGTATTACCGAGCTAGATATTGCTGAGCTAGCGGCTACTGAGCTAAGCGCACCAACTCTTCTGGCGAGTAGTGTTCTGCTTCTGCGCCTTTGGCGATTAAGTCGATCACTTGGAACTCGTTCATGTCACCAAACTCTTTGGTTAAGTAATCACGGAACGCTTTCTCGTTCGGCCATTTGCCTCGCACGATATAGCCATCTTCCTTATCGAAATCTTCCGTCTCAAAGAAAGAAAAGTCGGTCATACCAATATTGTGGCAATACAAAACGAGATACATGTTGAATCCTTTACACTTAACTAGGGCCTGTTTAACTTTCGAGCCGATCAAAAAGCGTCTCTAAAAAGCAGGGCTAAGGTTACAACATAAATGCTAAATCGAATACCCAATCGGATCGTCAATTTAGAAACCTCAGCGACCGGATCTTTACGTTAGTCATCAAACATCATGTTAATGGCTGCACCCAACAAGATCAGCCCAACAATTGGCCCCATGACTGCTAATGGCGCGCGCTCAATGTATGGAAGGTTCTCTGCGATCATCAAACCCCATTCAGGTGTTGGTGGCTTTGCCCCTAATCCGATGAAGCTCAGCGAGGTCAGACTTAGAGTGATAACCGGTAGCCTCAACATCGCGTGTCTTAACAACGGTGGCAATACATACGGAAGTAAGTAGAAACGGAAGATTCTAAGCTTACTGGTGCCCCATAGTGGCGCGAGGTGCGTATAAGGTTGCGCCTTGGCTTCTACGATCAAGCTTGAGCAGTGCGCGGCTAACGGCGCCCACGACACCAATACAATCGCGATTAATGCGCTGTTCGGATTCATCCCCGTTAAACCTGCAACAAGCAAGCCTGCAATGATGTATGGGATACCCTTAGTGATCTCGATAAGGCCTTGGCTAAAGCGGGTGTTGAAACCCATGATGATGCCCGTCACCAAGCTCAAGAACGTTGCCAATATGCCGGCTTGGAAGGTCGCAATCATACCAGAACCAATTCTCGCCAGTAGGTCTCGACCAATGCCATCTGCGCCCAAAGGTGCTTGCCAACTCGGTGATGCCAAGCGTGCGAATTGGCTAGTGTATGGGTCTCGGAATGCAGCCCATACAACGATAGCAATTAGGAAAGAGAAGATCGCAAAAGCAGTGACACGCTTTGCGCGGTTCTGGGTAAAACGAAACGAAGAGTGGCTACTGATGAGCTTGCCGCTTTTCAGGCTGTGGCCAAGAATCAATTGCTGAACAAACAAGCTCATGCTGCTCACGGCAATTGAAAATAGCAGCAACACCAATAAGCCGCCTTGCAGCGTTGGTAAGTCTTGCGCCTTGGCTGCACCAAGAATCATGCGCCCGATACCAGGGATCGAGAAGATAAGCTCAACCGCGACTGCGCCACCAGTTAAGCCAATCACGATCATCGCGATTTGCGGGATCAGACTGCTCAGCGCTCTTTTCAGCGCAAAGCGAATAATTTGATTGGAATGAACGTTGGCACTGAGCCAAGTGATCACCCAAGGTTCATTGAGAACGCGTTGTAAACTGTCTCTGAGTAGACGACTAAACAAGCCACTTGCAGGCAGTGCGAGCGCTAAACTCGGTAGCCAGATATCTTGCCAACCTTGCCAACCATACGGTGGTAGCCAACCTAACCAGATAGAGAACACCAATATTAATACCGAGGCCACCACATACTCTGGTAACGATATTAATACGGTGCTTAAACTGCTGTAACTCTGCCCTAGTTTGCCCTTCTTCCAACTGCGTAAGGTAGCAAGTAAGCCTGCACCACACAGTACGAAAGTCATCACAAGTGCGCTAGACATCAAGAACAGAGACGTAGATGCTGTTTTTTGAATGCTTAATGCAACCGAGGAACCATCAATCCATGATTCACCTAGATCACCTGAAAAAGCACTTCCTACCCAGTCGAGCAGGCGCTCAATGGCTGAACGGTCAAGCTGAAGATCAGCGCGTACCGCCGCTAAAGCTTCAGGCGTAAGCAGGTGTTGTTGCCCCGCCCTAGCCCGCAGAATAGATTGGCTTGGATCGATGCCTGCAATGTCAGGCATCAAACCAACAAGAATCACCACCACAATCAGTGAGGCGATTCTTGATAGCCAAGGCGTCAAGATAAATAGAGTTCGACGCAGAGTCTCAGCAGATAACATTTATTTAGTTAGCCTGTGTTGCCGGGTTAACTTGTGTCGCTTTTTTGACCTGTGTAGTTTGGTCAACCAAGCGACGTTCACTTGGGTCACGAACGACATTGCTTACACGCTCACTTTCACCTTGAATCACACGTTCGTGAAGCAGCGGGATAGCCGCGAAATCGTTAAGGATTTTTTGTTCAGCTTCGATGATCGCTTGGTGACGCAGCGCACCTAGCGGTTGTAGGTCAGCGTGATTCAGTGCTTTATCTACCTCTTGAGAACAGAACTGGCCAAGGTTGAATGAACCCTTACAACCAAAGTCGCTCATCATGTAAGCCACTGGGTCACCCGAATCTAGAACCGTTGCACGAGAAAGGATAAACGCGTCAAACTTACCAGATAGCGCATCGTTCTCGATCTGAGCATATTCACGAATATCCAGCTCAACCTTGAAACCAGCCGCTTCAAGTTGTTGCTTCAGTAGCGCTGCCACTTCTGGAAGCTCTGCACGGTCGGTAAAGGTACCAATAACAATGCTTTCGCCGTTCGCTTTTAGCGTTTTGTCAACTGCCTGACCTTCAGGTCGAATTGGTTCAGCCCAAGCAAGTGCAGGACCTAATAGGCCTTGCGCGATATCCGCGTGGTTTTCATAAACAGTATTCACGATCTGCTCACGGTCTACTGCAGCTGCCGCTACCTTACGCAGTTCAATATCGCTAAATACGCCTGACTTGTTGTTCAGGTAAAGCGTATTAGTACGAGGCATTGCCACTTCGTAAAGTAGGTTCGGATCAATGGTCGCGATTTGTGAAACGGGTACCGCTTCAACGATGTCTGCTGTACCTGTTCTTAGAGCTGCAGCGCGAGCAAAACCGTTAGGGACGTATTCTGCAATCACAGATTCAACTTGCGCTTTTTCACCCCAGTAGCCATCGAAACGTTTTAGCTTCGCGCTGGTTGTACCGTTGATTTCAGTCAGCTCAAACGGGCCAGTACCAGCACCCATTGGGCTAACACGGCCATCTTCTTGGTAAGCACTTGCTGCAAGAATCGCTAATTGAGGGCTTGATAAACGGCTTGGTAAAAGAGGGTCATCAAAGCTGGTCTTGATCTCTACGCGGTAGTTGTCCATCGCTTTCACTTCGAGATCGACACCATCTAGAATGCGTGGCTTAGGTGCAGCCTCAAGCGCTTTCTGCAAAGAGTTCACTACGGATTCTGCTGTTAATGTAGAGCCATCGTGGAATTTAACGCCTTGGCGAATCGTGAACTGCCAAGTCAGAGGATCAAGATGTTTCCAATCAGTCGCTAGCATTGGTTCTGCTTCTGAGGTTGGGCTCAAGTTCACTAACGTTTCAGCCGTGCTCCAACGTGATAGTTTGAACGCGTCATCAGAAAGTGGCGATAGGCCCGTTCTTGGTGGTTGCATCATCGCAACTCGGATTTCAGATTTTACTGCGGCATCGCTAGACCCTGGTTGAGAGTCAAAACAGCCCGTCAAAGGCAGAGCCAACGCAAGCGTGCAAGCCAGTTTGATTGAATTAAAACGCATAATTATTTTTTCTCTGTAGCTGTATTTTTTTAATAAATAAGGTTGTGTTTAACAAGTAGATTTCGAAAGAGGCTGAGACTCGATCAGCATCTGAGTCGCAGGATGAGCAGGTTTACTCATCACTTGATCGGTCGGTCCGTGCTCCACCATTTCACCATGGTCGAGTACCAGTATTTCTTCACAAAGGGCTTTTGCGGCACCTAAATCGTGAGTAACCAAAATAAGGCGCATATCGCGCTTCTTTTTTAATGAATTAACCAAGTCCAACAACCTTTGGCGATTCACTGGGTCAAGGCTGGCAGTAGGTTCATCGGCCACCAGCACTGCGGGTCTAACGACAAGAGCCCGAGCAATAGCCACACGTTGAGCTTGACCTGTAGAAAGCTGATTAGGTTTCAGTAAGAGCAAACTGGCAGGCAATCCAACGTCTGAAAGCGCCTCTTCAATGATGGCTTCATGATTACCCGAAACATCTAAGTTACTTAGAGGTTCGGCTAAGATCTGTCGAACGGTATAGTAAGGGTTGAGGCTAGTGTGGGGCTCTTGAGGCACCAATTGAATCAAGCGACACACCGTTGCTTGCGCTTTGCTATCGAGAATTGGGAGCGAATAACCGAACAAGTTTATTTGACCAACGGTTGGCGCTTTAAGGCCAAATAGCAGTTCAATTAACGTTGATTTACCGGCACCAGAACGCCCAACAATTGCTAGGCTTTTGTCTTCAACATTAAGGTCTATGTTCTGTAGCGCTTTGAACGCTTTACCACCCAACCAACTTGGTACGGAGTAGTAGTGAACACTCACATTGTCGAACTTAATCTCTATCGGTGTTTGTGTTTCTGAATCAGTCACTGGCATTAATGGCGAGGCTTCTGAGTTTAGTGATAAGGTCGAGCTCATTCGATTAAGTCTCTCAATGAACAGCAGAAAGCGTGAGAACTCGACTCAAGTGCATGTTTCGGTGCACCGTAAGCCACCACACCACCATCATCGATGACTAACAGCTTGTCACACGCCAACGCGCTATGCAGGTCATGGGTGATGAGTAAACCACCAATTTGACGCTGTTTAACATTGTGTCGAATCAGCTTAAGTATCTCTTGCTCTGTCACCGGATCTAACGCACTGGTTGGTTCATCGGCGATGATAATATCGGCGTTACTCAGCAAGCCAATCGCAATACACACACGTTGGCGTTGCCCACCCGAAATTTGGCTCGGGTACAACGGCAAGATGGTTTCTGGATTAGGAAAACCAAGTTGATTCAGCAACTCGGTAATTTGAATTTTTTCTTTTGATTTAAGCTTAGTGCGAGTTCCCGTCAAGGCAAGGCAGAGTTGACCTTCTATTGAAACCAGAGGGTTCAAAGCTTGAAGCGCATCTTGGAAGATAACTGCGGGGCGCTGTGTGGCAGTTCTTTGCAACATAGGCAAACCACACACAGCTTCACCAGATAAAGAAATATGACCTTCAACTTCAATCGTCTCTGGCAGAAACCCGGCAATAGCGCGAGAAAGCATCGACTTACCAATGCCTGACGGTCCCATGATCGCCAACAGCTCACCGTGATAAACATCGAAGTGGATATCTTGGAAAAGGGTTCTCGAAGAGGTTTTGATCGTTAGGTGGTCAACAGACAAAAGTGGGGCGTTCACGCAGATACTCACAGATAGATGTTATAACATAACAACATTATCATTTAGCTGAGGCGATGAAAAGCGGACATTGAACTGTATCGCGTTTTACTTACAATTTTATTGACCATTTATAGTGAGTCATTACATACAAAAAAGCGCTCACCAAATTTATCGTATAAAAATAGTAAAGCGCTTTCATAAAATATTAATAATGTATTAAAGATGGCAATTAGACAGCTTAGTTAATGGCACCCTGTACTGCATCTTTGACTGGGTAACACTTCTGCTTAACTTGTGCGATGAACGGATACAGGAACGCAATACGCCCAAGATAGAACAGAGTAAACGCAAGCCACAAACCATGATTGCCCCAAATATCGATGGTGAATGCCTGTACCGCTAAGAATACCAACAAAGTCACGATGCTTGAGTCTCTAACCGGACGCGTGGTTCCCGTTCCGGTAAAGATGCCGTAAACCGTTAAGCCAAAGCCAGCCACTAGCGGGAATACAATCAGCCACGGAGCCATCTCTTGATACAAGGCAACCAGCGCTGGAATATCGGTAAACAAGAAAACAATCACGTCTTTAAACATCAAGGTCAACAACGTTAACGCAGCAATGAAACCTGCCGTCCATTGAAAATTGAGTCTTAATACACGATCCAACATCGAAGCATTTTTCTGACCAACCGCTTTACCCGCAAACACACTTGATGCATTAGCAATGCCATCAAACATGTAACTAACAATAAAGGTCACCTGCATCAGAATCGCGTTAGCGGCCAGAACATCAGTACCCAGTTTGGAACCAGTACGCGCCATCATATTGAAAAATACCAAGATACAGATCGTGCGTAACAGTAGGTCAGTATTTGATGAGATGATTGTCGAAAGGTCTTTCTTGGTCATCTTCGAGCCTTGCAGGAACTCAGAGATCGAGATGTTGCTGGTCTTCATCACCAGCGTCATACCAATCACAAAGGTGGTGATTTGTGCAATCAAACTTGCGTATGCCACACCGGCGACACCCAAGTCGAAATAAAGTACAAACACCGCATCCAATACAATATTCAACACGTTACCAAACACTTGTGTGTAAAGAACTTCTTTGGCTTTCGCCTGCCCCATTAACCAACCAATAATGGTGTAGTTGAGCAGTACAAAAGGTGCACCATAAATCAAAATACTGAAGTAGATGTGCGCGTGCTCGGCTACATTGGCTTCAGGCTCTATCACCCACATTGCGCCTTGCCAGATGAGTGGTTGTATCAAGATAAAGATCAAACCCACTAAACCAGACAGCACAAACGGACGCATCAAGCTACCCGCCAAATCAGTGCGGTTTCCCTTACCCAGTGCCATCGCACTTTGGCCCGTGGTACTGACACGGAAAAAACCAAACAACCAATACATGGTGTTCATAATGATGGTGCCGATCGCTACGCCACCAATCAATTCAGCAATACCAAGTTGGCCAATAACAGCGGTATCCACAGCACCTAACAGAGGTTGTGTCACCGTTGAGATGATGAAAGGGAAAGCGATTTTCAGATAATCTTTGTGGGTAATGGTCATATTCTATCGGGTGATATTAAGAACTATTTGCAATTAGAACGAAATGCTATCGTTTAATCCGTACGTTGTCATCATTTACTTAGAGTAGATTATCAACAAAGCATCTTTATCTTAGGCCAACTGCATAAAATCGTTAGCTGCTATTGGTTGTGCTAATTTGTCTCAACAAAAGATCAAAGTCTGGTTCAACAAAACAGCACAACCATCGATTAGTAAAAGCTCACGGGAAGGTAAAAATCGAGTTCGAATATTTCATCACTATTAAGAAAGTGATTCTGATGATAATGCACATACGCGGGAGTCGAGCGCTGTTTGAAACCAGATGTGGGTAGCCACTTTTCTAACACCATACTGATCTGTGGTAGCAGCTCACCATAGCGGCCATTCAGTCGAAACACCGCATGCAAGCCTCCTGGGATCACCATCTGGTTCACGATACTGCGATACTTAATCGGTTCATCAATCGCGATACACGCGACATAACGACACTGATCCATCTCAACCCAAGCAGGGTTTGAGTGATGCAAACCAAATTGACTTGAAAAATCACGCTGTTCCGAATTCGCCCACGCTTTCAATATCAACCACGCATTGCGAATAGAGCGGTTATATCCCGTATGTCGAACATAGGCCGCCATCCGTTCAGGCACTTCAATAATCTTAGGTTCAGGTAACACTCGCTGCGCAACATTCAAATAGCCCGCCGCCACTTCGGGATCTTTTAAATAGGGTTTTTCTGCTACTTGTAAATCATGCTTACGCCATTCTCCGGGCGACATATTAAAGGTCGCTTTAAATGCTCGACTAAACGAAGACACCGAGCTAAAGCCACATTTATGGGCGATCTCGACCACTGACGAGCTGGTATCAAACATCAATTGGTTGGCTGCATACTCCATTCGAGTGCGTCGGATATATTGATGCAACGACTCCCCGACCACGCTTTTAAAGGTGCGATGAAAGTGCTGTTCTGAATAGGCCGCTATCTCAGATAACTCTTTGGCAGACAAAGGCTGACTGATGTCTTGGTGAATATGGAACAGGACATCATTGATTCGCGATATGTGTTGACGTGACATCGTTTAAATAGCATAAATGGACATGTTTAAGAGCATAAACGGACACGCTAGTTTTTACAATTGCCGTGTAATATCAAGCGATAGAATAAAAACGATAAACGACGAGACACAACACATGGAAATCGCACAGTCATTACAACAGATTCAATCTTCATACATTCGGGAGATCCTCGCAGCCGCAAGTGATCCAAATGTCATCTCATTGGCCGGTGGTTTACCGGACGAGAAAACATTCCCTATCGATTTAATGAAGCCAACGCTAGAAAACCTAGCGAACATGCCTGAAGTTTTCCAATACGGTTCTACTGCCGGTTACGGCCCGTTGCTTGACCACCTAACACAAAGCTACCAATTGCCAGAATCACACACGGCAATGATTTGTACTGGCTCTCAGCAAGGTTTGGATTTGATTGCGCGTGCGTATGTCGACCCAGGTGATGTGGTTGTGATGGAAGCGCCAAGCTACTTAGGTGCGATGCAGGTGTTTGGCCTAGTTCAAGCAAACATTGCGACCGTGTCTCAAACTGAATTTGGCCCGAACCTAGATGAACTGGAAACGTGCTTTGCACAGCAATCACCGAAGATGTTCTATGCCGTGCCTGATTTCCACAACCCAACCGGCGTGTGCTGGGCAACAGAAACTCGTCAAAAAGTCGCTGAGCTGTGTATCAAATACAACGTGGCATTCATTGAAGATGCACCATATCGTGAGCTGCGTTTCACAGGTACGGAACTGCCATTGGTTTCTTCGTTCTGCCCTGATAACTCTATCGTTCTTCGTTCATTCTCTAAGATTGCATCGCCAGGTCTACGTATTGGCGCGGTAACAGGTAAACGCAGCTACCTTGAACCACTGATCAAAGTGAAGCAAGGCGCTGACTTACACTCAAGTGTACCCATGCAAGCACTGCTTGTTGGTCTTCTAAAACATGAAGACTTTGGCGTACACATGGAGAACATTCGCACCCTGTACAAGTCTCGTTATGAAGTGCTGTTCTCAGAGCTAGAGAAACAACTGCCTGCAGATTGCGTGTTAAAAGCCGTCGATGGCGGGATGTTCATTTGGGTTGAGATCCCAGAGTGCGACACCTTCGAATTGGCTAAAACTCTATTATCGAATGGTGTGGCGGTTGTACCAAGCCCAGTATTTTATCCAAAGGCTGATGAAGCAAAAGCTGCACTGCGCTTAAACTTCACTAACGCTAAACCAGAAGAGCTGACTGAAGCGGTGAAACGCTTAGCGGAAGTACTTAACCAAGCGTAATCGCTGATTAAGTAAGACAGATTCAACACCAAGCCCTGCTGTATTTGTACAGCAGGGCTTTTTCGTTCCTCAAACCATAAATCCACAATAAAAAAGGCGTTATATAGCCCTACGTTTGGTTGGTTTTTGTCCCGCACCGCCTTGGTTATACTGCGCCTGATTTTAATAAGCCAACAAGACAGAACTAAGTTGAAATACTCAGTTCTGATCAAAACAGGCAACCGCTCTGGATTTACGTTCCAGCTCGCAGAAAGGAAAAACCATGTCTCAATATGTTGTATGTGCTCTGTATAAATTCGTAGCACTTGATGATTACCAAGAAATTCGCCAGCCACTAACCGACGTGTTAGAAGCCAACCAAATCCGCGGTACTTTGTTACTTGCGAGTGAAGGCATCAACGGTACCGTTGCAGGTAAGCGCGAATCTATCGACGCCCTTCTTCAATGGTTCAAACAAGATTCTCGCTTGGCTGATGTTGTTTACAAAGAGTCGTTCAACGAAGAACAACCATTCAACCGCACCAAGGTTAAGCTTAAGAAAGAGATCGTAACCATGGGCGTTGAGGGCATCGACCCACGCCACGTTGTCGGCACTTACGTGAAACCAAACGAATGGAACGCATTGATCTCTGATCCTGATGTGATTCTGGTTGATACTCGTAACGACTACGAAGTGGACATCGGCACCTTCAAAAATGCTGTAAACCCAAACACAGAAACCTTCCGTGAATTCCCTCAATACGTTGAAGACAACCTTGATCCTAAGAAGCACAAGAAAGTTGCGATGTTCTGTACTGGCGGTATTCGTTGCGAAAAATCAACAGCCTACATGAAAGAGCAAGGCTTTGATGAGGTTTATCACCTTGAAGGCGGCATTCTTAAGTACCTAGAAGAGGTACCTGAAGAAGAGAGTATGTGGGAAGGCGACTGCTACGTATTTGATGGTCGAGTTGCAGTAAACCACCAGCTAGAAAAGAGCGGTTACGATGTGTGTAACGCGTGTCGCCTGCCAATCACTGACGAAGACAAAGCCTCTAAACACTTCGAGAAAGGCGTAAGCTGCCCTAAGTGTATTGATAAGCACAGCGACGAGCAGAAAGCCCGTTTCCGTGAACGTGAAAAGCAAGTTCAACTGTCGAATGCTCGTGGCGAAACCCACGTAGGCGGCGAAGCTGCTCACCTTATCGAGCAACGCAAAAAAGAGAAGCTTGCACACAAAGAGCAGCAACGCTCTGGTAAGAAAGCAAAGTAAACTTTCTGCTTTAAACTCTTATAGTTCTAAACATATAACTATAAATAGTTAGCTATATACATACAAAAGGGCGCAAGTTCGAGGATAATCCTACGAGTTTACGCCCTTTTTTGATCGCTTTACGGCTTTGTGTTTTGAACCACATTTCTTTCGAAAAATTACTTCTATACTGTTAATAATTCGACTAGAGAGGAAGTGCCAATGCTCAATGAAAACCATGCCTTTATCTTAGATTTCCCAGATCTTAAATTAGACATTGTTCAGCTCAACCACGACGACGAAAAATTCAAAGCAGACATGCAGAAATACCACCAACTCGACTACGACATCCGTCAGCTAGAAATCTCTGGCAGCCCTATCGATGACGACAGCATGCACAACCTCAAAGTAGAACGCATGGAGCTAAAAGACTCGCTACACAAACAGCTCACGCGCCATCACGCGCTTAAGATCGTATAGAAAAATCAATCCAAGACTTTATTCTTAGCCATGCATCACGCATGGCTTTTTGGTTTCATCACTTCGCAAATCTAAGCTAATTCGGCTTCTTCAATTATGTTACTGTTTGCTTATTCAAAGGCGTTTGATAAGGAAGCGGTAAAAGTGGCAATGAAAGAAGAGAACATACAACTCCAACTCGCTTCAAATTCTGAATTCGATGAACTGTTTGCGTGTGTTAAACAAGGTATCTTCATACACGTAGATAGCGTTTTCGGCTGGGATGACGACTTTCAACGTCAACGACTTTTAAACGAATACCATCCATCTTGGTTTCATTGGGTATATCGCGAAAATAAAAGAGTGGGGCTCGCCTGCTTTAAACCTTATGACAACGCATACCATATTCATTTGCTGATCATTTTCCCCCAGTACCAAGGTCGTTCGCTTGGCAAGCAAGTCATGACTCTCATACATAAAAAAACTATGGCAGAGCAACTTAGTCAAGTCACTCTATCGAGTTTTAAAAGTAATGCTCGTGCTATTAACTTTTATCAATCGCTTGGCTATCACGTTGTTGATGAAGGAGATGATGATTTTGTGGGGATGGAGCTCAATCTATACCACAAACACCATCTCTAATTAAACGCCCTAGCCACTCGCCCATTGCTGCTCAGTACATAATGACCAATATAAGCTGGGATAAATACCGATTGCCCTTTGGTGAGTGTTAGGTGTTCACCTTTCTGACTCATTAACGTTAAATCATCATCTATCGCCATTAAAATTTCAGCACCGCTTGTGATGACTTCTTCTTGCTTTGGGCGATGAAAAATATTGAAATCAAAGTCACTGACTGGGATATCATAGCGATCACATTGACCTAACTTTGAAGGTGCTAACAACAAGCGTTCGAACGGGATTGGTGTAAACTCTGTGCAGGCAACCAACTCAGCGACATCAATGTGTTTTGGCGTTAAGCCAGCTCGCAGCACATTGTCTGAATTGGCCATAATCTCGAGCCCAGTCCCCTTGATGTATGCGTGCGGAGTGTTTGCATTCAAATACATCGCTTCACCCGGCCGTAGTGTGATCAAGTTCAGCAGCAGAACGCAAAACAAACCGATATCATTCGGGTACTGGTGGCTAAGCTCAGTAACCAAAGCAAACTCAGATTGACCTTGGTGAGCGGCTGCGTAAGCCAGAAGTTGCTCTAATGCTCGGTGTTTACGTTGGTCGTCCAGAGTTAATAAATCACGGAAAAACGCCTCTAAACCTAGAGAATCAAGGTGGTTGCCAAACTCTTCAACTAAACCAGCCAGCTCGCTCGAATTCAACTTTCTGAACAACCCTAATATTTCATCGAATTCTCGAAAGCCATTCATTGCTTGATATTCAGTGATCGCGTAAACCAATTCAGGTTTGTGGTTAGAGTCTTTGTAATTACGATGTCCTGCAGTCAGAGGGATTCCTGCTTGCTCCTCTCTTGCAAAGCCAACCTCTGCTTGGCGCTTGTTTGGGTGAACCTGAACAGACAACGCTTTTTCTGCTGCCAAGATCTTAAACAAGAACGGCAGCTCACCAAACTCCTGCGCAATATCGCTTGATAGATAGGCCGGTTTATTCTTGTTAATCAGCTCAGAGAGAGGCACCAAGTGCTGGTCAAGCTTAACCATTGAGCAACCTTTTGGATGCGCTCCCATCCAAACTTCCGCTTGCGGCTCTTGTGACTCATTCTGAAAGCCAAACAGTTCACGTATCGAAGAAATGCTCCCCCATGCATAATTTTGGATGGTGTTTTCCATTGGGAAAAATGAGTGTTCTGAGAGGTGGCTGAGTGACATGGCGTTTTCCGTAGTGAGCCCTTTGAACACAATTCAGAGAGCTGATTTCTAATAACGTAAATAATTAGAAAGACTACAGAGCTCGGCTAGAACCCACATGAGATGAGGTCTTAGACGCAATAGGAAAAATTCTTAGAAACAGGTGAGACCGATGAAAAGCGTGAAAATAGTCACATTTGAATATCACGAGTAGAAAGCGCTGAGAATAAGATAGCGGCTTGTATCGCACTGATTACAGCAGCGATACAAGCATCTGAATACAAACACTAGTGACTATCTTGTTATCGTTCCTTAAAAACCAGAGCGAGCTTCTGCACTTTTCTGAGGTGATTGAGCTTGTAGGAAAGGCAGTAGCAGCAAGCCAATAACGGCCGCACAAGTCGAGATGGTAATGAAGAACCCACTCCAGCCATAAGTTTCTAGAACGAGCGCTAATGGGTAACCAGAAAGTGCTGCACCCATGTAAGCAAACAAGCCCACAAAGCCTGTCGCCGCCCCAGCAGAGTCTTTGTGCGAACATTCTGCCGCCGCCATGCCAATAAGCATTTGAGGACCAAAAACAAAAAAACCGACACAAAACAGCCCAGCCGCTTGAAACACAAAGTTGGTTAAAGGCATAAGCCATAAAGCCGATACCGAGAGGAAGATACCAATCGCAAACAGGATGTTCATCGGGCCACGGTTGCCACCAAACAGTCTATCCGATCCCCATCCAGCAACAAGTGAACCAACGAAGCCGCCAATCTCAAACAGAGACAAAGCAGCATTTGCGTTGATCAAACTGTAATGATGTTCTTCGGTGAGATATAAATTACCCCAATCGTTGACGGCCGTTCTGACGATGTAAACCAGCACATAGCTAAAGGCGAGCAACCAAATGTACTTGTTACTGAACACGTAAGTTTTTAAGATCTCTCGATAGCTTAACCCTTGCCCATGGTTCTCTTGCGCCAACTCTAGATGATCATTGCGCCACTTCCCTACCGTCGGAAGTCCCATGGTGGTCGGCTTATCACGTAAGCGCCAGCAAACGATAAGACCGATAAATACACCTATCACACCCGGCCAGATAAACCCAGCTCGCCAACTGAATTGCAGCGTTAGATAACCCACGAGAATAGGAATTAGCGCCCCACCAACGTTATGGGCTGTATTCCAGATTGCCCAACGGAATCCTCTTTCGGAGCGAGAATACCAAGTCGTCAATAACTTGGAACACGATGGCCAGCCCCAACCTTGGAACCATGCATTGAGCACCCAAAGCAAGATAAAAGCCGCCAAAGAACTAGAAAAGCCAAACGCTATATTGATCAAGCCTGTCGCGATTAAGCCAAGCCCCATGAAGTAGCGCGGGTTTGAGCGATCCGATATCGTGCCTGAAATAAATTTCGATAAACCATAAGAAAGATAAAAGAGCGTGCCAATTAAGCCAATATCTCCTTTGTCCAAACCAAGATCGGTGATCATTGCGGGCGCGGCATAATTAAAGGTTTTACGAGTGAAGTAAAAACCCGCATAGCCGACATACATTCCTATCATGATGTGGAGACGCCAGTAGCGATAACTCTGGTTGACTTCATCATCTGTTAGAGCATGAGTATTTGACGTAGCTGAGCGCAGAAATCCAAACATATTCGTTCTCACACTTTAGGTAATGTAACGCTGATATTGGTACCCGAAGATGAGCCATTAGCGTTAATGGTCATCTTGCCGCCGAGCGCCTGAACACGCTCTTGCATACCGCGAACCCCCATTCCTTTGAGAAGATCTTGCGCTGTAAAACCAACGCCATTATCTGATATCTGAAGATAAGCCTGATCATCTAAAATCAGTTCAATTTTAATCTCGCTCGCTTGAGCATATTTATGGGCGTTATTTAATGACTCTTGACAGAGTCGGAAGAGAGTGACCTTGAGCGTGTCACTCAAACATGAATAATCACCTTGCCAATTTAACTGGATATCAACGCCATGGTCCGAAAACTCCATCTCCCGAATAAGCTGTTCCACGGAATCTTTTAGATCAAGATCGTCCAACATTTTAGGTCTTATTTTTGTAAGTAGACGTTTGGTGGTGTCATAAACATTCAAAGACAATGACTCAATCGTACCTGCACAGCGAACACTCATCTTAGCGGCATCGACGCGTTTAATAATGCTTGCCTGTGTACGGATTGCCGTAATGTTTTGGCCTATTTCATCATGCAGCTCACGAGCTATATCACGACGAACCGACTCTTCAGCGGTCACTAGCTGGCGTGAAAGATTTTGATTCCTGGAAAGTTCACTTCGCAATTTCGAGTTGAGATCTTTCTGCTTTTGAACCGCTAAACCAAGCAATATACCAGTGATGGTTTGAGCAGATAGAGACAAGAGCAAATCGGTAATTTCGAGTTTGGACGTTCCACTATGAGCAGCAATCAGCGCGACACTATTTAGCATTGTTGCAAGCAGAGCGCCTTGCCATCCGTAACGAACGGCGAGCAAGATAATAGGGATCGCCATACAGAACGGGGCAAAGCGCCTTAGCTCATCAGGCAAACTGGTTTGTATCAAAATACTGGCGACCAACAACACGCTATATAAAGCAATATGACGGATTTTGAACTCAACAACATTGTTGATTAAATAAGAGCTCAGTGGCGCCCACTTATTTTGGAATAGATAGTTCCAGACCAGATAACACATCGGCACCAGCATCAGTCCACCCGTGATACTCGCTAACCACACCATGTAAACGGCTGGTACATGAGAGCCCACCACGGCAACATTAATAAATGCTGTGACCATGATTAAGCTCGCCATCACTAACAAGTGACGATTTTGGTCACCAGAATAATAACGCTTGGCAATTAGAGTGGCAGGAATACTCAACCCACTGGCGATGAGTATCGTCAGCCATTGAGGTTCATCAAGTAGCAGAGCTAAAGCAATCGCAAGCCCCCACTCTGCAATATAGATAGCGGGCCAATAGTGAGTGCGAGTGTGCAGCGTCATTCCCAATCGAAGTGAGAATGGGAAAAGCAGAATGGCTAACTCAGGGTCATTAATAAAATAGAAGGCAATAACCCATAAACAAAACCATGCACAGCCAGCCATAAAAACCCCACATAGTGAAGTGGCTAGATAGGAGCGCATTAGTACTGATCTTGAGTGAACAATTTAGCTAACTCAACGTTGTTCTTAACATTGAGTTTGTCCATCGCATTGGCACGGTGTACATGCACCGTTTTATGACTAACCCCTAGCTCAACGGCGATAGATTTCACATCGAGCCCTGTTGCCAATAACTGACACACTTCGCTTTCTCGGCGGGTGAGTTGGTTTAAAGAGGCTTTATTCTTCATTGGTGTCGCAAGCTTTATAGCGATATCGGGCGTGAGATAACAGCCACCATTTGCGCTCGTATGTACGGCTTGGATTAACTCATCTGGGCTACAGCGCTTACTGAGGTAGCCTTTAGCTCCTAACTCTAATGACTTCTCAACCATCGCCGGAGAGTCATGTACGCTCAGCATGATACTGGCAATGCCTGATGGAATCTCTTCCAATAAGCACAGGCCACTTTCGTCTTGCATTGAGATATCTAAGATCACGACATCAGGGTGACAACTTGGCAATCCTAGGCGCGCTTCTGCCGCAGAGTTGAATTCCCCCACGACCGTAATATCAGCTTCAAGACTGAGTAATTGAGCAAAGCCAGATCGAACAATGACGTGGTCATCAACAAGCGCAACATTAATCATGATATTAACCAAAATTAAGAGTAAGAAAGAAAAATAGCCCCAACAGGAGCTATCTAAAATTAAGTTTATTAATAGAGATGATACTGAATCGAACTAACGATTGGTATGATCTCACGTGCTTTAAACCAATAAAGCACGTGAGACTCGCTACGCGTTTTGAGACGCTAAGTGTATTTTCTTAGCGTGGCGAATCTTCTTCTCTTCCGCAACCGCAACGAATAGCAGTAACACGATACAAATGGCAGCTGACGTATCAAGCGCTGCGAACGTGCCTTTCCAACCCGTTAAGCCAAAAATAGGTGTGCCGTCTGCAATCATACCTAGGCCAAGTTTGGCAAAGCTGTCACCAATTAAGTAAGCAAATGTACCTTTCACGCCATCCGCAACGCTGATTGCTTTCTTAGGCACGAAACCTACTGCAGCAACACCAATCAGCAACTGAGGACCAAATACTAGGAAACCAAGCACAAACAGTGATGCTAGGTACATGAACTCACTGGTTGCATGCTGGTAGAACTCTAGCGAAACGATAATCAGGCCAAGCGATACACAAGCAACCAAAGCACGGCGTCCGTTCGCAAGGTCTGACAGATAACCCCACATTAACGTACCGACCAGTGCACCAACCTCAAACAGAGTGAAGCCTGAAATCGCGGTTTCTTTTGATAGACCTAGCTCTTGATACGCATAAACGGTAGACCATTGATCGATACCGATACGAACAATGTATAAGAAGATATTCGCGAAGCAGAGCAACCAGATCACTTTGTTTTTCAGGATGTATTCAACAAAGATCTCTTTCTTAGTCATTTGATTTTCTTCAGCAGCCGTATCTTCTTCGCTGACTTCTTCATCAAACAACTCTTCAACCGTACCTAGACCATAGGCTTCTGGAGAGTCATTACCAAAGCGCATACCAATAAAGCCAACCACAATCGCAATGATTGATGGGAACACGAACATACCGATCACGTTGCCATCAAAAAGGTAGTTAGCACCGAACAGAGCAACACCAGCGGCACCTGCGCCACCCACGTTGTGCGACATATTCCAAAGGCCTAAATAAGAACCACGCTTGTTACGAGGCGTCCATTTAGTGATGGTCGAGTAGCTTGAAGGACCGCCGGTACTTTGGAAGAAACCACTCAACGCATAGAAGGCAACCATCAAGAATAAGCTAGCACTGCCACCGCCCATACTGAAGCTGAAGCCCAACATAGCGATACCAGAAAGGACAAGCATGAATGGCAGGAACTGCTTGGTGTTTTTACCATCGGCATAATAGGAAACGACGGTTTTACCGATACCGTAAGTGATAGAGAAACCCAGACCGATAAGACCTAGATCCGTCATCGATAATCCATAAGTAGAAATCATGTCGTTTTGCGCGACATTGAAGTTCTTACGGATCAAATACATGGTTAGATAACCAATGAACACGACGAGGTAAGATTGTAGGAATGGTTTAAACCACATTTTTCTTCTAGTTTCGACCGGAAGATCCAGCGTCGGTTTTCGAACCTGATCTAGGAACTTTAACATTGTGAACTCTCTTATTTTTTGTGAGGTCTGCACGGCATAATTGCGGCCATACATTGTTTGTTAGTTGACCGTGAAATAATAAGGAGTCTAAAAATCGACCGCATGAGAGAGGGTCTTAGAATAACTAGGAAAAATTCTTAGTTCAGAATTGGGAGTCAAGAAAGCGTGAACAGCATCACTTTGTTTACGGTCTGTTATGGATTGATATTACGATAACAAAAGTCACTCATTTCAGGGCTGACGAACCTTGTAAATAAACAGAAACGAGTGGATTACTTCACTAAAAAAACACCAGTATCGGTTCATCACCATAAAACTCCATGGTCATGGTGTGTCCGATACTGGTTCAGCATTCATTCTGATTAAAATAGATTCAATAGGCTTGTTACGTTTCGCGTGAATCGTACTACAGTCGCTTGCCGCTACCGTCTTCCCACATTACTTCACATTCATCTTTGATGGCAGCTTTTAATAATTCAACCAGTGGGAACGCTCGACTACCGATATTAACAGGCGCTTCAACCACCTCTTCTTCATTGTCGTCATCAGTATTTTCATGCTCTACGGACTTGCTCTGCTCTGCTGCAATAGCAGCACGTAGATTATCCAGAGCTTGAGGAACCTCTGAAGCATCCATAGCACCTGGGATGGAGCCGCTATGCCCAAGCATCTTGATGAACTGGAGGCCGACTTCACCAAACATCGTGACACTAGCATGAGCTTTACAACTAAAGGTAATTAACATAATGAGCCTTTCTTAATTTTGGTCGTTTACAAACTATGTGGAGTAACTCTCTGGAAAGCAAGTAGATAAACATCAAACAACGGTTACAAGTTTGATGCTTAAATCTAATCTTCTAGAGATGACCAGCACCATCGGTGATATACATCACTATTTGGAATTGATTGAACAGCCTTTCATATGAAACCTTGATAGTAGTCACACTAAATAGACATCTAAGCCTCTGCATAGCTTGTTATTTAATCTACTATTACCACCATTATCAAAAACTTTGGCACAGATCACATGAAAAGGCTCGTCGGCAGGCACCTAGAAGAAATGGCGGACATACGATCCACCCGCAAGCAAAAAATTGTCCACTCCTTTTCACTGACTGCCGCTGCGTTATTCATTTTCTATACTTGGGCTTACTTCGAAGGCGAGCATTACACGCTGTCAATATTCGAATTGTGCTTCGCCATCATTGCCATTTCTAACGCTTTATATGTAAGAAAAGTCATCAATCCTGAGTATTCCGAATTGATTCTGAGTGGTGTTCTTCTAGTTCAGGGCGTCATCCTATTCTTGTACAGTCACGCCATCCCAGATCGCATCCTCTGGCTCTACCCAATTCTGGCCGCGGTCATTTTCATTAATGATTTTAGAATTGGCATAATCTTCAGCACCTCGTTTTGCCTGTTCATCAGCACCTTGATTACAGCAATGCCCAACAATTTTTCTTTACCATTTAACAGCACACACAGATTTTTCCTTAGCTTATTTACCATGAGCTTGGTGTGCCACACATCCGCCTATTACTACACAAAAGCCGTCAGTTATATTCAACGCCTGTATAAAGAAGGCATTGAAGATCTCGCTTACAGAGATCAGTTAACCGGCTTGGCAAACCGTTGGAGCTTTGAACGCTGGGCGACAGAAAAACTAGCCACCGTGGATAGTGAGCGATCACTTACGGCATTGGTCTTTTTGGATATAGATGACTTTAAAGGCATTAACGACAGCTACGGGCACGATGTGGGAGACAGTGTCTTACAGCATTTTGCCAATCGCTTGAGCAACAACATTCGAACCAGAGACAGAAAAAGCCATGAATACGATTATTCCATCGCGCGCTTTGCTGGAGACGAGTTTGTTCTGATGCTCTACGATGTGCCAACTCGTAAAGATCTAGACGGCATTCTAGATAGGATCTGCGGGCTGTTCGAAAGCGGCTGCCAAACAAACGAGAGAATCAAGGAATTGACGTTAAGTGTTGGGGTTGCTTTGTATCCGCAAGATGCCCAAGAATTACATGAGCTGACGAGATGTGCTGATAAAGCGATGTATGTTGCCAAGCATTCAGGAAAAAACCGATATGCTTATTATCACGACAACCCAGTATCGACCCTGATAGAAGAACTACCAACGAGCCTTGTTAGCTCAGCACCGGATTCATCTGAACTTGAAGATTGCTTTGAAGCGAAGATCGAAGGGAACAATGTTACGCTATTAAAAACGCGCCAACGCTAGCCATTCCTATAACGGAGCGGCGCTGCTAACCTGCAAGGTACATAAGCCAAAGACTCACTAACCCGATCATAATAATCCATATGACTTGACGTGTTCGGTTTGGGTTATTTCCTTTAGGTCGCCTCACCACGGTTTTAAAAGCGGCTTGCTTAGCTGACTGAATAAACGGCGCTTCTATCTCACGTTTTTTCACGCGGCGTTTAACTGCGCTGTTTGCAACCTCTGTAAAGCGCTGGCTTTGCTCCGTTGTAAAGTCGTTATCAAAACCTATCCGACCATGCCTTTCGCCATGTTTTTGCTGAACTGCCATAGCGGCCTCCTTGGCGATATACTCTCTATTGAGTATAGACATAATTTCATATTGTTACCTGTTCAAGATTTTCGAATAAGTCACTCAACGCTGTGCCATCTTCTTTTTAAATCAAATTACATAAACTACAGCTATTCAAGTTTATGAGGGTTTCAAAATGACGAATGTAAGAGCAGTAGATCATGTGATTACAGCACATGCCACCTCAGATGGTGATGGCGTCAAAATCCAACGACTCGCAGGTTTTAATAACGCACGTTTCTCTCCATTTTTAATGATTGATGAACTGAAGTCGGATGAAAGCAAAGACTATGTTGGCGGCTTTCCTCCACATCCTCACCGTGGGATAGAAACGCTCACTTACATGCTCCAAGGTCACTTCCAACACAAAGACCATATGGGGAATGTTGGAGAGCTACGCAGCGGTGGCGCTCAATGGATGGCCGCAGGCCGTGGTGTCATTCACAGCGAAATGCCAATGATGGAAGAAGGTGCGCTGCATGGTTTTCAGATTTGGATAAACCAACCTGCGACACACAAAATGCAGCCAGCTCAGTATCACGATTTCCAAAGTGAAAGCATCGCGGAGCATCAAAGTGAACAAAGTGGTTTGTTAAGAGTGATTGCCGGAGGGTTTGAACTGCACAACCAAACTGACAAGGATTCAGAGGCTTTACGAGCGCAGGGTCCATTACAGAAAACAGGTGTGCCATTAAGCGTTGCGGATTGGCGCTCTCATTCTGGGCAAAAAGTCACGTTAGGGACTAATGTTAATCACAATGCCATGACTTATGTGTACCGAGGCAGTATTAAGATCGGCGACAAAGTCATCAACCAAAGTCAACTTGCCCTGCTCACCAAAGCTGAATTGTTGTCTTTAGAAAGCCTAGAAGATTCAGGTGTACTGATTTTTTCTGGTCAGCCGATTAATGAGCCGGTTGTGCATTATGGCCCGTTTGTCATGAACTCGATGGAAGAGATTGAACAGACAATTCAAGACTACAACAACGGTGTGTTTGAGACTTACTGATGTCTTGGCTTTGAGCTTTGAGCTTTGAGCTTTGAAGATTGAAGAGATTTTGTAACGAACAACGATTTGGTCATCCATTTGATGACTACAAAAACAAGTGACACTATCCACTGCCGGTTACTATCACTTATTTAACCACGCTCCTAGAGCGTGGTTTTTTTCTATTCAATCAGAGACAAACGATGCCCTGATTGAACAAATTTAGATCTGATTACAAATACTCACATAGGTAAGCTGTCGCTTCTTTTACCTGTAGGTCGAATGAAGAGTCACCCGCAACGTCAAAAGACTCACCAGATTGGTATGTCGTCCAATCATCATCGCCAACACGCTTTACAATCAAAGCACCTTTAACAACGGTCATCTTTTCTGGAGCCGCAGTACCAAAAGTGTACTCACCAGCCGCCATTACACCAACACTCACATCAGCACCAGACTGGTTAAACGCTAACGACTTAACGCCACCTTCAAAGTATGTGTTTTCTTTAATCATTGTACTTCCTTGTTATCTTCAAATTGCAATTATTGAGCTCACCGAGTAAGCCTATGCGTAAATTTAGGTGATAATTGTTTTAACCAATTCGAGACTTTCCTACAAGAAATAAATACGCATAGCTTAAGCATTTCTGGAGTTCGCTTTCATTGATAGCGTAAATACTGAGGAGCAAGGCTAAAAACCACTAACGCAACCACATTTATTAGAACATTCGATCCTGCTTCTAACTCTTAGAACAATTTTTGCAAACTAAGGTTTTAATTAATAGAATCTAAAACAATATCAGTCGAAAAATGAAGAGATAATGGCAAAAAAGCCGACTAAAAGCAGAGATCTATTTGCCAACTCGTTACTCTACGGCTTCCTATTAGCTGGCTTTATGGTTGCCCTCACCGCCGGCTATTTTGCTTACCAAGCCCACCAGCAATCTGTCAGCCCAAGCAACGTCTATGGCACATGGATAGAGATTGCGGCGCCACCTTACAACACCGACATCCTGACACTTTCAGAAAACGGTGTGATGATGAATCATCGTCTTATCACTACCTCATTCGATTTTGACGGGAAGATCGTCACGATCAACACTGGCTCTGGAACCACCGTTTACACCATCAGTGGTACTTACGATTCGCCTCGCTTAAAGCGATTAGAGCCAAGCGTACCATCTCAGCAATTTATTAAAGAAGGCTACGAAGATACTGCGACTGGTGATACCCATAGTGTCATGCAACAACGACGCACTTCCTTAGCTGAGCAATTCAAAAGATAACCCTCTTATCCATACTGCCATAAGCATTCGTCTTCAAGTTTACCCGTCGATCGACCCCGCTCGCTCAACATACTTCACTTTGTGATTCAGCTTCAATCCACAGTATTTTCTTATAGTTTGTCGCACCTTTTCATAACTTCATGTCGTGAATTTACACTTGTGAGATTTTCCTACTGAAGGATGTTTTATTTTATAAAACATGGACTCAGCCTCTCATTCATTAAGCAACAGAATTGTAACAAGATACAATTTTTTAGTTGTCCATCGAAAACGGATTTATTTTCAGTTATGAAATTAAAACTCTCTCGAATACTGACTGGGAAGCTCCTTCAAAACTGATTGGAGCCGTTTATGGGGCCATTGGGTTCTCGTAATCTTCAAGGAATGAGAGAAATAGTATGATTCGTATAAATACCTGTGCTGCAAGCATTGCTCTAGCGCTATCTGGTACAGCATTAGCTGCTCCAACAGCACCTAGCATCGACATGTACGGTTCCAACAACCTGCAATTTTCTAAAATTGAACTCGCGATGGAAACCACCTCTGGCTACAACCAGATGGTTAAATATCACGACAAAGCAAAAGTCGACGTTAAGTTCAACCAATGGAGCGGAACGTCAGGAAACACGTACAACATCTACTTTGATGGCGTTAAAGTAGCCACTGGCCCAATCACTGGCAGCCAAACCACGGCTTCATTCGAATATGGCCAAGGCGGCTTATTCGAAATGGAAATAGAAGCGTGTGACGAAACAGGTTGTAGCAAAAGCGCACCCGCTAAAATCACGATTGCCGATACAGATGGCGCACACTTAGCGCCACTTGCGATGAATGTGGATCCGAACAACAAGTCATACAACACAGATCCAAATACGGTAGTCGGTACTTACTTTGTAGAGTGGGGTATTTACGGCCGTGATTACACCGTTGATAACCTACCCGCTGACAACTTAACCCATATCCTTTATGGCTTCATCCCAATTTGTGGTCCGAACGAATCAGTTAAATCAGTAGGCGGTAACAGCTACAACGCACTCATGACAGCTTGTCAGGGTGTTAACGATTACGAAGTGGTGATTCATGACCCTTGGGCGGCTTTCCAGAAAAGCTTCCCTCAAGCGGGACACGAATACAGCTCACCGATCAAGGGTAACTACGCAATGATGATGGCGCTCAAACAGCGTAATCCTGATTTGAAGATCATCCCATCGATTGGTGGCTGGACGCTGTCTGACCCGTTCTTTGATTTCACAACTAAAGCCAACCGTGACACCTTTGTAGCGTCTGTTAAGAAATTCCTTAACACATGGAAATTCTACGACGGTGTGGATATCGATTGGGAATTCCCTGGTGGTGGCGGTGCTGCTCCAGACCTTGGTGATCCTGTAAATGACGGCCCAGCTTACATTGCACTGATGGCAGAACTTCGCGTGATGCTAGATGAGCTAGAAGCGGAAAACGGTCGTACTTACGAGCTCACTTCTGCGATCGGTGTTGGTCACGATAAGATTGAAGACGTGAACTACGGCGATGCTATCCAATACATGGATTACATCTTCGCAATGACTTACGACTTCTACGGCGGTTGGAACAACGTGTTAGGTCACCAAACAGCACTAAACTGCGGTAACTTCATGCGTCCTGGTCAATGTGATGGCACAGGCCTTGATGAAAATGGCGAACAATACACAGGCCCAGCTTACACCACAGACAACGGCATCCAACTGTTGCTTGAGCAAGGTGTTCCAGCGAACAAGCTTGTGGTTGGTACAGCGATGTACGGTCGTGGTTGGGAAGGCGTATTACCATCATCACTCACCGATCCGAGCGACCCAATGACTGGCGTTGGTAACGGCAAACTGAAAGGCAGCTCTGCGCAAGGCGTATGGGAAGATGGCGTTATTGATTACAAAGGCATTAAAGCAAACATGCTTGGCGCGAATAACCAAGGCATCAACGGCTTCGAATATGGCTATGACGAAATGGCAGAAGCGCCTTACGTTTGGAACCGCACTTCAGGTCAGCTAATCACATTTGATGATGATCGCTCTGTAAAAGCAAAAGGCGCGTACGTTCGTAGCCTTGGCCTTGCGGGTCTATTCTCTTGGGAAATTGATGCAGATAACGGCGACATCCTGAATGCAATGCATGAAGGCCTAGCGGGCGGTACAACTGATCCTGTCAACCGCAAACCAACGGCAGCTGCAGGTACAGACCAATCGGTTGAAGGCCCAGCTTCTGTTTCTCTAGATGGCAGCGCTTCAAAAGACAGCGATGGTACAATCGCGAGCTACGCTTGGTCTCAAGTCGGCGGTACAGCAGTAACACTGGCGAACGCTAATGCTGCGGTTGCGAGCTTCGATGTTGTTGAAGTCGCTCAGCAAGAAACACTAACCTTCAGCCTAACGGTAACGGACAACGAAGGTGCTACTTCTACTGACACCGTTGTTGTAACAGTAAGCCCTAAAGATACAGGCCCAGTAAACACAGCACCAGTAGCAGTGGTTACGGCTCCGGCTGAAGTTAATGCGGGTGATGTAGTCGTGGTTGATGCTTCGGCTTCAAGCGATGCAGACCAAGACACATTGACCTTCACATGGGATGTACCTGCTGGTATTGATGCAACGGTTCAAGGTTCTTCAGTGAGCTTTGTCGCAGCGGAATACACGAAAGATACAACGCTGAACTTCTCTGTAACAGTCAGCGATGGCACAGAGACATCGGTAGCAGCTACTTCAGTGAAAGTTCTTAAGAAAACCACAGGCGGCGGTACGTGTACTAACGCTTGGGATTCAGGCGCGGTTTACACTGGTGGCGACCAAGTGACTCAAGGCGGTAAGGTTTGGGAAGCGAAATGGTGGACAACCGGTGAAGATCCAACAACGACAGGCCAATGGGGCGTGTGGAAAGAGATCGGCCCAGCAAGCTGTGCTAACTAAAAATAGGATTGAGCTAAACACCAACTAAGCACCTAAAAGCAAGGCCAACCAGATAATGTCTGGTTGGCCTTTTTAATGTTTGTTTTCTTAGCTTTGAGCTTACGATCTTTTTACTGGCGTCCTACTGACTTGCGCTCGTTGTGCTTAGCCAATTAAGTTATCAAAGCTCTCGAACACTTGTGGGCACTTCATTACTCGCCCGTGGCCCTGTCCTTGAGTCGCAATTAAAGTAACGCGACCCATTTCATTAGCCGCACGCTGAGACACATCAAACTTAGTAAACTTGTCTTGCTCATCATGAACGATGATCGTCTGAGACTCACGAAGCGCTAGCTTTCCATAAGGATCAACAGACTGAATTGGGTAATTAAATTGCTCTTCCACTTCACCGACTACCGCCTCAAAAAGCTTCATTGAGTAACCAGAACGCGCGACGCTGCCAAATAGGTTTTCTAGATAATCCAATACAGGTGCAATCAGCAATAATGGCTTGTTTTCCAATTTAATGTGCTTACATTCCAACGCAGAAGCGGTACCCATGCTGTGACCTACTAAGCCTGCCACTTCGCCAACCGAATCTAGAATCGCTTCCAAGCCATTCACAAACGCAGGGATATGACCATGAACACCATCACTACCACCATGAGCTGGATGATCGTAAGCCAGAGCCGTAAAGCCTTTGGCTGCGATATGTTCCATAAGAGGAAAGAACTGACTCGCCGTACCAGACCAACCATGAGTCAGCACCCAAACTGGACCTGTACCCAGAGAGTACGTTTTTAGCACGCCATCACGGCCTTTGATTTCACTCTTAATCAACCCTTGTGGATCAGCGTTTTTCTGCTCAGTACGCATTGGAGTGAGCAGCAACTTACGTGCTGTTTTCTTCGCATGACTCGGCGCTAGGATGTAATGAAGATTGGTTGTTGCGCCAATTAAGCTGCGCTTGAAGCTGAATTTGTTCGATGTATTAAAGTAGATTTTGTCACTCATGACCGCTCCTTGTATCGCCATCATCATTGGCGGATCGAGCTCGGCCCTGAAAATCGAACGACCGTGCTATTTGTTAGTATAAAAAATGACGATAGCGCTGTTTATGATTGCTTGCCGCCACTTCTGTTAAAATCTTTTGCAAACCTTAGTTAAGCAAAGTCACATGATTTGCGAGTTAACCTGCTGTATGTATTAAACCGCTCTCCAACTGGCTACCAAGCGCTCGACACCACTCCAAAAATGGGTGTGGCTCGCTTGTTGGCCTCGTAACGAGTAGAACAAGTTCGCACTCAAATAAAGACCGTATAACTCGAAGGTTGCCTGTTTCGGGTCTAAATCGGCTCTGAACTGTTTGCTCTCAACCGCTTTTGCTACCTGAATCGTCAAGTAGTCAATCCACACTGAAATGGTTTTCTGCAGTGCTTTCTGAATCACAGACGTTTCACTGCCCGCATCTTTCCATGCATCAATAAACATGCAACTGCCTTGGAATGAATGGTTCCAGCCCAACCAATTGTCAAGCAGCTGTTTCAATTTCGCTTCAATATCACCATCTCCCAGCTCTCTTGCGGGAATGATGACTCTTTCGGTGAATATGGCGTTGGAATACTCCAGTACAGAGAGTTGCAGGTTTTCTTTAGAGTTGAAGTGTGCAAACAAGCCACTCTTAGACATGCCACACTGTTTGGCTAATTCGCCAATCGTCAAACTCTCAAGCCCGTTTTCACTCGCAAGTGCGAATGCATGACTCAAAATATACTCTTTGGTTATCTTTCCTTTACTCATTATTCACCAAGGATAAATCTGATACGTTATTTTTAGCACGTTCGTTCTTTTTTTCAAAGATTTTTACTTATCTATTGGGATTCAATTTCTCTTCTCAAAGAATTGTGGAAAAATGCGACAGTATTCAAAGGAAATTGAAATCGACTAACAAAGGAAAAACAATGAACACACTTTGGGAACAGTTTGCGTTTTCGGCGTCAGTAACAGGCCCTATCTGTTTAATGCTGTTTCTTGGTGTGATGCTCAAACGAATCGGCTTAATCAACGACAATTTCATTGATGTCGCATCTAAGGTGGTCTTTCAAGTCACCCTACCCGCGATGCTATTTCTGAGTATTGTTCAATCGAATCACAACTTTTCAGCCAGTAGCGCGTTAGTTGCCTTTGGCGTCATCGCTAACTTTATCTTTTTCTTGTTCACGATTTTCTCGACCAAGTTAGTATTTAAAGGTTCGAAAGATCAAGGTGTGATTGTCCAAGGTGGATTCCGCGCTAATACCGCGATCATCGGCCTCGCCTATGTAGCTAATATTTATGGTAACCAAGGCGTGGCATTGGCGGCTATCTATGTCGCATCCCTAACCGTGCTATATAACATTCAAGCCGTAATTGCACTGACACCCAAAGGCGAAGACACAGGCGCGAAAGCGATTAAAGTGATCGCTAAGTCGATTACCAAAAACCCATTGATCATCGCTATTTTCTTAGCGGTCGTCTTCTATGCACTTTCGATTCCTATCCCAAAAATGGTCACTGATGCTGGTCAATATTTTGCCAACATGACGTTGCCTTTAGCACTGCTGTGTACCGGTGGGTCGCTCGATATCAGCTCGCTCAAACAAGAAAAGTTATCGACGTGGTTTGCCTCTAGCTACAAGTTAATTGCCTCACCGTTACTGATTACATTGGCGGCTGGGTACTTAGGATTTGAAGGGCTCGATCTCGGGCTTATCTTCTTGATGAGCGCGGCACCAACGGCAGCGGCAAGCTACGTTATGGCTCGTGCGATGGGAGGAAACTCAACACTGGCGGCTAACATCATCGCGCTTACTACTGTTGTTTCTCTTATCACTTGTACTCTCGGTATTTTTGTACTTACTGCAATGGATTTAATATAGCTGCGACAGGCTTCAAAAAACCGACACTAGCCTTGAAACAAAGGTCATAAGCCTTGATTTAGGACTAACTGGTTAGGCATAAAGACTGCTAGATTTCGTAAAAATTTTACTAAGAGATCTGATATGTCTTCCGTTCAACATACGCCTTCACAACACATCGCCAGTATCGAGTTAGGCCGAGTGATTGCTATCTTGGCGATCATTGGTTTACACGGTCAAATGGCACTCACTTATTGGCAAATAGATGAAGTGCCTTGGATCGGTTATGTACTCAACCAAACCGCTCGTTTTGCGGTACCTCTGTTTTTCCTAATTTCCGGTTATCTTATTCAGCCCAAGCTGACTGCCTCCCCGTGGCAAACCGTCATTAATTACTCTAAACCACTGCTTAAGGTTTGGTTAGCATGGAGCATCATTTGCTTAGTGATGCCATTCAACCTCGCGAAGGTAGAAGAGTTTGGTTACCTAGGTGAGCGCCAAGGCTATTGGGGCTTTTTAATGAACACGCCACTTAACTCTTTCTTAGAGGGTGGATTGGTTCATTTATGGTTTATTCCCGCTCTCGTATGTGCAGTTTTGATCATTGCTTTGATAGTCGAAATGAAACTCGACAAACTGCTATTACCAGCGGCCATTGTACTTTACGTTTATGGTGTTTTAGCGGGCAGCTACGCAACGCTAGCCGGGTTAGAAGCACCTTTCTTCACGCGTAATGGCCCGTTCTTTAGCACGTTAATGGTGACCTTAGGTTTCCTTATTCGTCAGAATCAATGGAAGGTGTCATCAACTAAAGCGTTGGGGTTATTAGCGTTAGGCATGTTGATTCATTTTGCTGAGGCATCATGGCTCACCACGTTCGACGTCGGATTCAACATGAATGATTTCTTGTTTGGCACGGCGCTATGGGGGATGGGCGTGTTCATGTGGCTTTTAGCAAATCCAAACATGGGTAACTACGCTTGGGTTCGCGCCATTTCAAATCGCATGCTAGGTATCTACGTCAGCCATTTGCTGATCATTATCGTGTTGTTCAATGTCTGTGGAGTTTTAGGCATTACGGAATTGGCAAAAGACGTTACGGTTTTTTTTGGCACCGTATTGTTGAGCTTCGGGTTGGTTGTTGGAATCGAAAAAACACCACTGCGACGTGTGCTGCTTCGTTAGTGTTTGTGCCTAACATCATCAGCTAAATCAGTTTTAAAGAGTCACAAAAAATAAAGGCAAGATAACGGATTATCTTGCCTTTATTTCATCATGTCAGTAATGAGACTGTGTCACTCGCTGGAGTGTTATCGGAACGCCATTGCGCCCTTGCCAACACCTTCATAAGCGACGATTTGTAGTGATTGGTTCTCTGCTAGGCTCGGTTCAACTTGATCCGCGATATAGCCAGCAAGTAATTCCACCGTGGTATCTGTCGGTAAAATTTCCGTCTCACTCTTAGCAATCGCTAGCTCAAATTCGCCTTGTGGCGCGGTGTAGCGGAAGCCATAGTGACTTTCATCATTAACACTGTTCGCGTTTTCACTCAGGTTAAGTGATGAAACTGAAACTTGGTCTTCTTTAGAACCTAAATAAATGTCTTCCCAACGCTGAGCAAATGCTTGTTCACGTTGCCCGTCACGCTGACCATCGACCACGATTTCTACTGGAGAACGGTGACCATGCGCGATGCGTTGGCAGTTGCCATCATGCTTTTTTAAACCATGGGTGTAGTGGTAGAACGCGCCATTAATGTTCTCATGACGTAGGGTGATCTCTAACCCTGTGACGTTACTTGGTAGGTTATCGCGAAGAATATTGTAAACGTGTGCGGTCACACTCTCGATGGTGATCGCTTCTGCATCAATGAGGCAATATGCTTCATCAGGGCAATGTAGATGAAGACTCTTGTCACCACGCAACACATCAACCTTAGAGTAGCCCGCTTTGCTCGCTTGAAGAACAATTGCAGCGCTCTGCATTGGCAGCAGCAAACGATGATCAACATGCTCATCGACAAGCTGTTTGATCTGCTTTTTGACCTTGCTAAAATCCAGCACCATGCTCATTTCATTAAGTTCACCAGACATGGTGACATCTAAAATCCAACTATCTCCTACGACCCCTCTGTGTTCACAGATGTATGAAGAATCGATAACGGTAAGGTCTCTTACAAATAGGTTCAAGTTGAACTCCTTAATACTTTAATGAGATACGGGAGGCTGAATAATGTTCAGCAGGCACTTCGTCTCATTGGTGTCTAGATAAAATAGGACGGGCAGGATGTTACAACGAGCTTATAAAGTCCACCTTTTTACACCCTCTTCCGATAAAAGAACAAACTACATACAATTTCCGCTAAAACATAGACCAGCCAGATACGAATAGCCATAAATCGGGTGGGGATTGCCTGCCGTTTCACGACGCATTTTGCTTTAGCCAAAGGCGCGGCGACACTCCGGCAACATGTTGAAAAGCACGTGAGAATCCTGAATAGCTATTGTAACCCACTTCATCAGCGACCCAATTGATCGGCTTATTTTGCAATAACAGAGATTGAGCAACAGAGACTCGCCACTTTTGCACATAATCTCCCGGCGTTTCACCCACTTCCCGTTTGAACGCTTCAATAAACTGAGTACGAGACATCGCGGCCAGTGACGCCATTTCGGCAAATAAACAATGCAAGGCTGCGACAAATGCCTGTGTTCCGTGTGAGCGCTAGACAAGCTCAACTCCCCCGCGCTCAATACATGAAGGTGGCCCTCTTTACCTTGTTGCGCGTTAAATGACGATACTCCACACAGGTTTCCAGAATAGAAAACGCCAGTGCGTATCGAGAAGTGTTCCATTAGTTGTGAAAGCAGATCCATGCATCCTCCGAACGATTCGCTTAGTTTTTAGTTCTTTTGTCCCTCTATAGACCGGACGAGTGGGCTAAATTATTTCAAACAAGATAACCAACACTGACAAGGAACTTGATATGTCACACATGAAATCGACCAGTCAAAAAATCACTCTAATGGCCGCGTTACTAGGCACCAGCTTTTCGTTAATGGCAGCAGACCTTGATATGAGTGTCGACAGCAATAACCTCGCAATTAAAGGCTATGATCCTGTCGCTTACTTTGCCAATGAAGGTCCAGTAAAAGGCACATCTGAGTTCACAGCGACCTATAAGAATGCGATCTATAACTTTGCGAGCAGTGAAAACAGAGATGAATTTCGAGCCAATCCAGAAGCCTATGCCCCTCAATATGGCGGTTACTGCGCGTTTGGAGTAGCCATGGGTAAGAAGTTTGAAACCGACCCTCTCGCTTGGAAGGTGGAAGATGGAAAGTTGTATCTGAACTTAGACAAATCGGTTCAGAAACGCTGGCTGGAGAATACACAAGAGTTCATCCAAGACGCCAACAGCAACTGGACAACCATCAAAACCGTAGAAGCCTATAAGCTCTAGCCTACAGCGCTTATCCATTGCCCAAGAATAAAACGGAAGCGACCGAACGCTTCCGTTTTCATTGGGATTTTCCCCAAAGAGGCCAACCCAAAGCGATTGGCAACACCTACTAAGTCCATTTCTATTCTATACTCCTAGCAGATAAGCTTTTCTTTTTATGGAAGAATAATGACATTACCTAAGATTTTGGTACTCGGCCTCTGCGCCCTATCGACACTGACTTATGCCAACCCATGGCAGTTCGTCAAAAGTGAAGATGGCATCATGATTGATAAAAGGCCACACAGCGAAGGCTTGGTCGAAATACGAGCACAGATGCAAACGCCCACCACTTACTCCGGTTTTTTACTGTTATTGGAAGACAGTGAGAACGTGCCAAACTGGATAGATAATGTATCGCAAAGCCGTGTGTTGATGCAGATATCTGAAGATGAAAACATCGTCTATACCCAATTCAAAGCACCGTGGCCTGCCAGAGATCGAGACATGGTGACCTACTCAAAATACAGCATTGAAGATGGTCAGTTTGTCTTGTCGATAAAGGATGCGTCGAACTATTTGGCGAAAGAGTCGGGGTACATTCGAATCTACGATGTGGACGCTCTTTGGACGCTGCAACCGCTGACTAATGGCAATACCTACATCACCTACACCGCGTATGCGAACGCAGGTGGCATCTTGCCAAATTGGTTGATGAACAAGTTATCGATAGGCAGTGCACTGAGCACGTTTAAGGGGCTAAAAGAACAGTTACCAAAGTACCAAGGCCAACAGCACCCTAACCTGCCAAACGAGTCTCGCTAACGGTACAAGTCGATAAGTAAATGAACGAAGTAAGGTTAAAGATTAAGGTCTTCTAGCGAGATCGCGAGCTAAGATAAGCGCCAAGCCAAATACTTGAAGAAACAGGGCGATGTTCTTATAGAAAGCCATTTTCTCATCAAGCCTTTGGATTAACTCAACCAAGGTCAGGTTATCCAAATAGTAATCATCGATTCGAGTTCGTTGCGCTTCTTGTGCACTGTTTATCAGCATCATCAGTTTCGGTAAGTGAGCCAAAGAGATACTTGGCACTTCGCTACTCACCCAACGCCTAAGTTGCCCACGCAGTGCTTCGTCGAGAACCGTGGTCGGCTGCACCGTTTCTAGTTTATCAAGGTGAATCAAAATCGCTTCACGCTTGCGCTCTAGGGTTTCAATCGTATTCCAAGCAAGCTGTATTGAGTACACATTGCCGTATTTGCGATCGTTGTACTCCGCTTTCTCAGCTTCAATTTTATCGAGCACCAAGCTCGACATGACAATCGCCATGATGTTGAGTATCAAGCCTGCGAGGACAATCGCCCAAGCAGGAGGAAGACGCAACGCCATAATGCTCCCTAGAACATTTTATCAAAAGGTAGGTAAGCTAAGTTTAGGACAATCAAAGAGATCATGCAGATAAGCGTTAACACCATACCCACTTTTCGACCTTTGAAGTTCTTCGCTAAGATCCCTTTCGCATGAATCACACGCCCCAGAATAAACGCCACACCAATGACATGAATCAGCCACACACCGGCGCCATTCATCTCTAACAATCCCATCAAAATAACGGTGATTGGGATGTAATCCATAGCATTACTTTGTGCCGAACGTGCTATCTGTAACGACTCGACACCGCCATCAGCATGAGCAACAAGATTGATTCGCCTTTGCTTGATCACCTCTATTGCTAACCAAATCATTACGATCGTCAGCAAGGCTGCGTAAAGTGCTGTAACCATCATATTTCCCTATTATTTTGTGTTTACTCAGTGTTCTTTGTTATCTGTTCGACAACACCCGCCGAGATAAAATGAAAATCGCACCCGAGTACTTGTAAGAGATCTCTCACACCGAACGTAAGAGATCACAATCAAGCTTCGCAGAAAATTCCTAAAATACAAACCCAAGCCCTTGTTTTGTATGAATCCACGCATATTTCTTTCGATCAGTGGGTACATTTATTTCTTAGGGTGGATTGTGAGCAAAGCCTCTGCAGTGTTTAATACACATGTCGACAGGGAGTTGGCAGGAACAGGAAAAAGCCTAACGGATTAGGTATCTTCAGGATGAAGATTTGATGGCTTAGGATGAGTTATCAGCAAGGAAGTTATGCTCTAGGATAGAGTCGCTTATCAGGATGATGAGTTTGCAAGGACACCGCTAGGACGGCGATGAATTGGATAGGTTAAAGGATTTAGCCACGTCAAGGAACGATGCAGGGAGCACCAGTTACCTATTGAAAGATAAGTAACGCGCAGTAGCAGGATGGCTACGAAAAGAATAGACCCCGTTTGGTGAAAGCCAAACGGGGTTTCCTTTTTTGTAACGTCTGAAA
>NZ_JBFRSC010000025.1:0-25187 GCF_041473335.1 Vibrio sp. 10N.222.55.C7 | reverse complement strand
AGTCCATACATCTTAGGGGGCGGTGTCGCAGTAATGCGTCGCTGCTACCCTACATCATCCCCCTTTCTCTATAGCAGAGAAAGTCACACATAAGCTTTAGAAAACGGAGACTTCGGTCTCCGTTTTTTTGCTCTTAAGCCTTATTTATTCGCATCCCGTATCTGTATTTCAGCTTCACCATCACCCTTTTTTCCAAAGCTCCTTGGTCAGCCTGCCTTGTGCGTAAACTGTTGTTCATCAATTTTTTGCAGCATCATGTCACGCTTAAATGGTTTTGGAAGATAATCGTTCATTCCACACTCGAAGCAACGTTTAATATCATCATCGAGCACGGATGCCGTTAAAGCGAGGATATGTGTTGCCTGAAGTTGCAGGTTTTCTTCATAGCGCCTGATTCGCTCTGTTGCCTCAAAGCCATCTACATTCGGCATCATGCAGTCCATCAAGATAAGGCCGATGTCTTGATGATGCTCTTTATATAAATCAATCGCTTCTTGTCCATCATTGGCAACCCAATATTCAATCCCTAACTTATCTAAATTGATACATACCACCTTCTGGTTTACGCGGTTATCTTCAACTACGAGGACTTTTTGACGTACAGTCGCTTCTATCGGCTCAGGTTGATGTTGAGGGGGTTGTGGCTGTGACCTTTCAAGCACGGAGTTCAACATGCTACTTAAGCGGGAACCGAGCATAGGAAGAGTCACATAGCCTGAGATAAAATGACACTCACTCATAGGATCACTAAGATTATCTTTCACTATGATGATTTTCACCGCTGGTGCTAAGCGATGCAGTGTTTTGGCTTGGTTAATATCTTCCATCAAAGCGATCTCTGGGAGGTCAGTTGCCGCCAAGTTTGTTTCGATTGATTTTAGTTGTGGTGAGTAACCAAGGCGGAACAAGTCATCGAGTAAAAGTTTCGATGGCGCATCTGAATAATAGACAACGGTTTGTTTACGATTTTTATGTTCAGAATGATCTGATGGCACTACGGTTAATTGGAAATGAAAGCAACTGCCCACGTCTTTCTCTGACTCAACGTTTATCGAGCCTCCCATCATTTCCACCATACGTGACGAAATACTAAGCCCTAATCCGGTCCCCGCAATATTGGAGGTGATGTTGGTATCTTCTTGGCAAAACGCTTTGAAAATGTGCTCTTGTTGGTCTGCTGCGATACCAATACCTGTATCTCGAACAGAAAACTCGACCACACACTCTGTTTCCAATGATGGAAGCCGTTTAGCGGTGAATACGATAGAGCCTTGTTCTGTAAATTTGATCGCATTTGAGGCTAAATTCATCAACACTTGGCGAATTTTATTCCCATCAACATGAATGTACTCTGGGAGCTCGCCATCAATTTCAACTTCCAACTTAATCTGCTTTTGATAAGCTTTAGAAGAAATCAGAGTCACGCTATCAAACAGCAGCTCTCTTAAGTCTGTCGTATGTGGATTAATTTCCAGTTTACCCGATTCAATTTTGGACAGATCGAGAACATCGTTGATCAACATAAGTAAGGTTTGAGAAGAGGTATAGATAGTCCCAAGGCAGTCTTTCTGTTCTGCGGATAGTTTGGTTTCTGCCAGTATTTCTGACATACCAATCACGCCATTAAGCGGTGTCCGTATCTCATGAGACATATTGGCAAGAAAGGCACTTTTTGCACGGTTTGCTTGTCGTGCTTTCTCTTGTGAAACAATCAATTGAGTTTCAAGTTGACTGGCACGCCACACAACATAAAGCAGCACCAGTAACGTCACCCCTCCTAATGCGGCTGTCGATAAGTAGCTGTACAACTTTATCTGCGTCAGGCTCTCTGCGATCTGCTTGGGTGTTTCGGTGAAAAGTAAGTTGAGCTCATCTTCAACATGATAAATACTGCTGGTGAGTTCTCCTTTGAGGCCGCTATCAGAGCTGTACCCGACACTCTTTAACCCTCGCTGCAATCGCCAAAAGTGGCGTTTAAAATTATTAAACGAAGCTAATGCACTGATCGTTCGGGAATTCTGTTCTATTTCATCTTGGATTTTGAACAATGAATCGACAATCTTATCTAATGTTGTCTGATCAAAATCGGTAAAGAACTGATACATGAGATCTTGTGTTTCTAAAGTCAATTCTTCAAGCTGCACATTATTGGATTCATGTACGAAGCGCTCAAGTGTCAACGCTGCATTTTTTAGTTTCTCAATGAGCCCAATTTGGTCCCTCTTGCCATGTATGCTGACTAACTCAAGGGCTAATAATGTAAAGGCGGTGTGGTACTCGTCGAGATACTCGACAACTTTGGCATAATTAAAAGAAATATTGAGGTCGCTTCGTACGATTTTCCCATCGATCTCAGCCAGCTTTTCGATCAGCTGACTTCGCTTTATATTGAGTTGTTCTTGAATCTCTGGTTGCCTTGTGGAAACAAACTGCTGCTCTTGTCGTCTGACAGAGAGCATAACGCTATAAGCTTCAGAAAGACTGAGCTGGAGATTAATCATGTCCTGCTCTTTGTTCTTCAGAGCATGGCTAACATAGATATAGAGGCCTAAAAATAACACGATAGCCAAAAAACCACGCGAAATAATCGCTTTAATGGTCTGTTTATTCGTAGGTTCCTTAACCATGTTATTCCCACTGTTTCATATCGTTCTATTCCTATATTAGAATTTAGTTTATTTTCAGAATTTTACGAACATTAGTTTTTGAATACCTGAGGTCTGTTGAGCTTTTATCAATAAATTTTTTAGGATGACATCGCTTTAGATGCGGCAATAAGTGTGTGGGCTATAAGCTTGTGAAACATGTTGATTTTCTCGCCTAGATTTTTGTTTGGAATAATAAGCGTTAGAGCGGAGGTTTCGGTCTCTGTTTTTTTTGCTTTTCGCATCTCGTTCACTCGAATCCCGCATCTGCTCTTAACCATTGCTCTTTATGATTTAGCGGCTTATATTCAACAGTACAGTTATTACATTGATTTAACATGGGTAGCTGTTGAATAAAGGACAATAAATGCTTGATTAAAAATGGATTAATCAAGTGAACAATAAGTCAGTGGAGACTCCCCAATGAAAAAACTACTTTCAGTACTTGCTGTGTCTGCAGCAGTAATGGCACCGGCGGCATTTGCTTCTTCGCCTGTTATGTTTTCAACGATCAATGGCTTCAACGCACCTGACTCAGACGCTGTTGGCGGTGTGCGCTTGGCTTTACTTCACGGACAAGTGAACGACCTTAAAGGTCTTGATCTTGCTGTTGTTGGTATGTCTGAGACGCAAACGACCACAGGTGTGAACCTGGGTATTTTTGGTGCATCAAAAGTGAACCAAGAAATGACCGGTGCATCTCTAGGTTTCTTCAACTGGAACACGGGTAAAACAACGGGTGTTAACCTTGGTGCTGTGAACATTACTAATGATGTGAAAGGCGCGAACGTGAGTTTCGTCAACTACTCAGAAGGTAACACTATGGTTGATGTTGGCGCTGCGAACCTTTCAGAAGTGTCTACGGTTCAGGTTGGTATCTTCAACAAAACCAACAAAATCGAAGGCGTACAAGTTGGTCTGATCAACTGTGCTGATAACGGTTTCTTCCCGTGCTTCCCGATTGTAAACTTTGCTAAGTAAGGCTTAGTGTTACTATAGTGATTCATAACGCCTAAGTGCATCTGACTTAGGCGTTATTGCAACTCAACATTTTCTTATAGATATCCAAACGCCCCTCCAAAATAGATAAGCATATTGTTTTATATTTTCTATTGCAGTATTTTTACTTATGAGTACAATGTGCGATAAATTCCTAATGATGATTTATATGCTTTGATTAACCACCATACCGTCGATTTTAAAAAGGCTTTCTTAGGCCTGACCGCCAGTTTTTTAGTAGTTTTGAGCTTGTTGCTCGTTGATTCAGCGGAAGAATCAGATAAACAGTATGGAATGGAAAACCAAGGCGTGACACGCTCTTTAGCGGAGCTCACACAGATCATAAATGCGCTTGAGTACAACATCACTGCGCTTTATCCACTGCATGGGGATACCTACGTATTCTCGCATGACAAAAAGATCGAGGGTGAGACGTGTTACTTCACCAGTGAGGAGCAACATGCCCCTCGTTTTGATTTTATGTTCTCTGGCCCTCGCGAGATGTGCAACCCGGAATCGGACCTTTATACCGAAGCGGGTAAGCGCCTGTTCATCGCGCCGACCATGGCTTATTTTGCCAATACCATAGATACCATTTCTGCGATTTACTTCATTTCAAAAGAGAAATTCATTATCTCTTCGCCTTCTGACTTTGCCAGTTACATTAAGGGCGACACCTTTGATTCGGTTGTGAATAGCAGGCCTTATTGGGTGAACACGATTCGCTTTGGCTTAGCTCAAGGGCAAGACCAAGTGGTGTATACCGGCCAATATGATGACTACCTGACAGGTCAGAAAGTGGTGACCTTAACCAAAGGAATCTACGTTAATGGTGAGTTTAAAGGGGTGTTGGGTGTCGATGGTTATGTCTCGAACCTAGTATCGAACCCTACCCATGGCTATAAAGTCACCAGTACTCGAGGCGCAAACAAATACGGGTTTATGGATTTTACGTATTCCAAGCCTCTGTATGTTGATGACATTAACACCCAGCTATATCTGAGTATTGAAGAAGATAAGAGCGAGCACTTTCTGCATGTATTGGAGATGGAGAAGATTCAGCTTTCGATACTGTTGGTTTTGTATCTGCTCTCGGTTTTATGGCTATGGCGCTTCTATACAAGACAAGAGCACCAGCGTTTAAATGAGCTAGCAATGCGCGACCCATTAACGGGCTTGCTGAATCGACGTGGTTTTGAGGCTCGATTACTGGCGCAAGATGAAGAGCCGATTATTGGTGTTGGCGTGTTTGATATCGATGATTTCAAAGTCGTTAATGATCAGCATGGCCATAAAGTGGGGGACGAGGTGATTTGCCATGTTGCTCGGTTGATGCTGAACAGCGTTAGACAGCAAGATATCGTGGCTCGATTTGGTGGCGAAGAGTTTGTTGTCGCGATTACGGGTGAATCGTCTGAGTTGCTTTCATCGATCTTTGAGCGAATTCAAAACGACATTAGCCTACAGAGTTATCGATGCCCTACGGGTGACAAGATTAGTATCTCAGTGTCTGGTGGCGCGACGCTTTACTCTTTGTATAAGTTCGACAGTGTCGGGCACTTGTGGGAAAACCAGAGCATTCGTTCGTCTGATGAGCAGCTTTATAAGGCCAAGGCTGCAGGTAAGAACCAGGTGTGTATTCAGGTGTATTAATTAGTTGGATACACAAAGACCTAGTCGTGTGACTAGGCCTTTTTAATGTCTGTTTCAGGTTGAGGTTACTTCTTCACGCGGCCTTTTCTCATCCACTTCTGATGCACACCACGGCGTAGGCTCTGGAAGCTATTTTCCACTTTGTCGACACCAAGTAGGATAACCAGCGCCATTAGCGTGATGATGACCGATTGGGAAAGATGCCCTAGTGCGATCATCATACCTAATGCTGCGAGTACCCAGATAATTGCGGCTGAAGTCACGCCATGAATCTTGCCATCCAGTGTCATCATTACACCAGCCCCAAGAAATCCAACACCCGTAATTATCTGACCAAGCACACGAGCTTGATCGAGTGTGTTGGGGGATAGGCTGATCGCCATGGTGAGGAAGAAATAGGTACCACTGATGATCAGAATCGACGTTCGGATTCCGACGGGTTTACCGCGTGTTTGCCTTTCGATTCCGATTAAAGAACCACACAGCATGCATGCAGCGAGGCCTGCCCAGCTAAAGGGGGCAAGGTTGAGAGTTTGTTCTATAAATTGTGACATATCACCCCTCCTAAAAATTTAGAATAGAGCCGAGTATGCTAATAATAGACCGGACGATCGAACAAAAACTTTTTGTCTTAACGATTGATAAAGATTACTTAAAACCTAGCAGCCGCTTGTTGTTAAGGTGAAGGCTGGTGTCGTGGTCTCTGTCGCTTCTTGGTACTCAAGGTAGCAGTTATCAGCCTGTTTTTTTCGGCTAGAAGGCGCATAAAGAATAATGCCATCATTCGCATCTGTGTTGGTAAAGAACCAGTCAGCTCGACCCGTATCCCAAACAGCATCTAGAAAGGTTGATTCGATGAGCTGTGACCAAGTTTGATCGTTCATCGCTGCAGGATAACCATAGACCACTGAGATATTGTCACCCTCAACATTAATCGATGCGCTAGCTGCTTTATCTAATCCCAATGCTGATGTCTTACCATAAAGCATAGCACTTGCGCCCTCCATTCCGCCTTTAAGGCCGTTTAATGTCGAGATACGAGCATCGCTTTGAAGGTTGAGGAACTTAGAAGCTGCAGTGACCGACACAATACCTAGAATCACGATCACCACGACCAGCTCGATGATGGTGAAACCTCTTGAGCTGAACCTAAGCGCTGGTTGAGATGTGGTTGCTGGTGGAGCAACTGAGGTATTGTGTTTCATTGATACAACTTCTCTATTCAATGTGTAGGTCGAGCGGTGTCTTGCTGCTGCGTCCGCCAATTTCACGGGTTAACTTAGGTACTAGGTAGCCAGAAACCTCAGAGATTAATCCTTTAAAGTGATGCTTCGCCTCTTCATCTGAAATATAGAAGTGCGCTGCGCCCTGAACCTTATCAAGTACATGCATATAGTAAGGTAAAATACCGGCGTCGAATAGCTTTTCGCTTAATTCTTTCAATGAGTTAGCGCTGTTGTTTACGCCTTTAAGCATCACGCCTTGGTTGAGCAGAGTAGCACCACTTAACTTAAGCTTGTGGAAAGCTTGTTTGAGCTCTAAGTTAATTTCGTTGGCATGGTTAATATGACTCACCATCACCACATTAAGGCGAGTTTGAGCTAACAATTGGCATAGTTCATCCGTTACTCGAGCGGGAATCACAACCGGTAATCGGCTATGAATTCGAACTGTTTTCACATGTGGAATTTGTGCGATAGCATGAATTAGCCACTCTAGTTCGCTGTCTTTTGCCATCAGTGGATCGCCACCCGACAAGATAACTTCGTTGATCTCTGGGTGAGCCGCCACATAGTCGAGACTGGTTTGCCAAACCGACTTCGAGCCCTTGTTATCTTGGTAAGGGAAGTGACGACGGAAGCAGTAGCGGCAGTTAATCGCACAACCGCCTTTCACAATCATCAGTGCACGGTTCTTGTATTTGTGCAGTAGCCCAGGAATGGCGTTGTCTTGCTCTTCCAGTGGATCAGCGGAATAGCCTTGGTGTACCTCAAACTCTTCGCTTAGCGGTAAAATTTGTCGTAGCAATGGATCGTGTGGGTTGCCTTTTTCCATTCGTTCGACAAAGCTAAGAGGTACCCGAAGTGCAAATAACTCACGAGCAGCGAAGCCTGCTTGCCATGGTGTTGGGTCTATTTCTAATGCCTCAAGCAGTTTTGTCGGGTCAGAGATCGCATTCGATAGTTGTTTGAGCCAGTTTTGCTCAACAGATTCGACTTTTCGGGTTATGATATGCGGCATTGAAATTAACTCAAAGATGTGGAAGAGAAAATCATGGCGTCAGTAAGCACCAATGAATTCAAAGGCGGTTTAAAATTCATGATGGATAACGAGCCTTGCTCAATTATCGAAAATGAATACGTTAAGCCAGGTAAAGGCCAAGCGTTTAACCGTGTTAAACTTCGTAAACTGCTGTCAGGCAAAGTGTTAGAGAAAACATTTAAGTCAGGCGATACAGTAGAACTAGCGGACGTTGTAGACGTTGAACTAGGCTACCTATACAGCGATGGCGAATTCTACCACTTCATGAACAACGAAACATTCGAGCAAATCGCTGCTGATGCAAAAGCAGTAGGCGAGACTTCTAAATGGTTAGTTGAAAACGACGTATGTACTCTAACGTTGTGGAATGATAACCCTATCACAGTAACTCCACCAAACTTTGTTGAGATCGCAGTAACAGAAACCGATCCTGGCCTTAAGGGCGACACACAAGGTACTGGCGGTAAGCCTGCAACTCTAGCAACAGGCGCGGTAGTTCGCGTACCTCTATTCATCGCTATCGGTGAAGTTGTTAAAGTTGATACTCGTACTGGCGAATACGTTGGTCGTGTGAAGTAATTGACTTCAAGTATCTGAAAAAGGTCGCTTAGGCGGCCTTTTTTTGTATCCCAAGATTGGGGAAGAGCAGATACGAGTAATACGAGATGCGGGATACGAAGAGCTGGAAAATCAAGAGTGAGTAAGCCAGATGCGATTCACAATGGTCACAAGGTTACATTGTGTGACCAGCATCATATTTTGGTTGTATTCTGGATGAAAATCAAAAATTTTATCTAACTTATAGATTTACAAGGTGTTTTTGGCGTTTATATATCGCAACAAAAATATCTCAATACAATATGTGGCTGTTTAGTATTGATTTTGTGAATGTGTGTGGTGGGAAGGGAAGCTGATTACAATATTGTTAGAATGAGTAGAGTCTACTAGCTTTATACGCGATGTTATTAAGCAACTATGTGGATATTAATATGAGACTTAATGCAATTACGTTGGCTCTTGGTTTGGTTAGTATCGTCGGGCTTTCAGGATGTGATGACGATGATACAACCGTGTCAACCACGACTCCGAGTGAGACTCCCTCGACTCCCAGCTCCCCAGCTGAAACGACTAAATACAGTGTGACTGCAATTGATGGTTATTTACGTCATGCTCGAATTTGGTTAGACCTTAACGGTAACTACGTCTTAGACGACGGTGAGCCTAATGCTATTTCTGGTGATGGCGGAGTTGCAGATTTAGACGTCACCGATGTCGACAACCCTGAACAGTACCCTGTCGTTGTGCAAGCGATCTCCGGGCAGACGATTGATGAAGATGAACCTGATGTTACGGTGTCTGACGACTATATTATGTCAGCCCCTCCAGGTGAAAAATATGTCACCCCTTTGAGTACGCTAGTTCACGTATTGATCGAGCAAAACACTACAGATTCTGACGATGCTGCTGCGGTTGAAGCAGCAAAGCAAGCTGCCATTCAGCAAGTCGCTGATCAGCTAGGCTTAGATGAAGATGAAATCTTAGGTGATTTTGTTGAGTCAGGTGTTGAGGCTGCCGCTTATGCCGCTGAAAACTTGGTTGATTCAAATGTTTTGCCTTCATCTCCTCAAGGGTTGCAAGAAGTTGCTGAAAGTGAAGATAAAGGGACTAAGTTTATCTCTGTGACTGCATCTGTGAATAATGAAATCAAAAAGAAAATTGAAGAAGTTGCAGGTGATAGCGATAAGACATTTGATAATGTTGGTGGTGCGACAGAGGGTGTCGATTTTTCTAATGACACAGATGATGACGGCGTCCCCAATGACTTAGATGACTTTCCGAATGATCCCGATGAAAGTCTGGACTCCGATGGTGATGAGATCGGTAATAATGCCGACCTAAATGATGATACGGTGGACGGAGAAGATGACATCTACCCTGATGCCAATGATGCGTTTCCAACGGATCGTTCTCGTGCTGGTGACCATGATTCGGATGGGGTAGACAGTATTGATGATGTCTTCCCACAAGATCCAACTGAGTGGGCTGATAATGACTCTGATGGCTATGGTGACAATCAAGATGTATTTGATAATGACCCAACCGAATGGGCAGATACGGACGGTGATGGTGTTGGTAATAATGCCGATAAATTCCCATCGGATCCCAACGAGTCCTTAGATACGGACGGTGATGGCGTTGGTAATAATGCCGATGAATTCCCAACCGATGCGACCGAATGGGCAGATACGGATGATGATGGCTTAGGCGATAACGAGGATGACCCGTATCCAAACGATACGGATAACGACAGTTACAACAATGATGTTGATGAATTCCCAACCGATGCGACCGAATGGGTCGATGTGGACGGTGATGGCGTTGGTAATAATGCCGATGTTCATCCAGAGGATGGAAATAAGTCAATTGCTGATGTTGTGGCCAATGTTAGTGCAACTGATGTAGCAGTTTTAAACATAACAGATCGCGATATCATTACACTGGATATTGAGGTCGAAGAAATGGTTGAGACACTGAATAGCGGAGAGATTGTTACCACCATAACTACTCAATATATCACTGCTGATGACGTGGTATATGGCACGACACAAAGTGTCGATCACCTGTTAAATGATGACTTTACTCGTATCCAGACCTTTGCGTACGACTATAACCTCGATGGTACTGCACGTTACGAAGGCATGTCTCTTGAAATTGGTACTAGAACCGAAACAAGCGAGACGTATTGGCGCTATATCGATGAGGGTGATGCATCTCTTGAGGGCGGTTTCGGCGGTAATGGTCGTGTCTATGAACAAGGCGTAGCCTTAACATCTAGAGTTCACCCAAATGACTTATCTCAAATAGATACAATACATAGTGTATCAGTGGAATTTGAGGACGTCGCAGAGGGCGTTCAAGCGGTCGAAACGTTAACCGAATACACGGTAAATGGCTTTGATATCGACGATGTTCAAACCCATCAAGCTCAATGGGCTCAGACTTTAACCACTGTAACGCAGGATTACGTGCAGAGTTTCGTGGAGTCTAAGCAGGACTGGGGTGCAGACGGTTACATCAATGTTGAACTTCGATTTAATAATATCCCTGATGGTAGCTATGTCTACGAATATTCGACACCAATATGGGCAAACCCACAAGATGGTGAATTCCATGAGTACGCAGACTTTAACTTTAATGATGGCAAATGGGACGATCTCACCTCGTACTGGAACTATTACCGCAAAGAGGTGCTAATCAATGGTGATGTTCTTGAAAGTGGAGAGCGTTCGGTTCTAAACGAGGAAACGAACACACTACTCATTGTCGATAGTGATCCAATCAATACCTTGTTCCAAGAATGGAATGCCGTGTCTCGCTCTGTTAGTGATGTGGAAAAAAATAAACACATAGAGTGGCAGCACTACCCATTAGCGGATTATTCATTTACGACTGACACTGATAATGTCGGACAGGCCTATCGCGTTTACCAGAAACAATCTAATGGCCTTTGGGTTGCTACCTCATTTGATGAGTGGGGAACACAAGCGGTTGTTGATCTACCACAACAGGTAGAGGATGCCCGTGCTGATGGCACAGAGTTGGAGCTTATTGATGATCAAATCATTCCAGGCCTGAGCCGATACGCTACGCTGTTACCTACAAGCAGCTTCCAATACGATGACAATGGGCCAATTCAATGGCACGTTGTAACGCAAGACTACCTATTGACTTATACGGGTATTCCAACACTGGTTACATTGAACCTTGGTGATAGTGGTGTGGTTCCTGGTTCGTTCACCGGAGTGAATGACGTTGATATGGTGCTTATGGTCCCGGATGTTGAGAATCCTTGGCCTTGGCACAATGCTTACTATCGCAGGGGCATAGACACTTGGAGCATGGACCTAACGGAGGAAGCGTTTAGTTGGCATAACAGTCTAGGAGTGTTCTTCTTAGACGAGACAGCTGCGCAAGATTATCTTGCAGAGTTTTTAAATCAAGATAGCGACGACGATGGCTTTAAAGACTACGAGGATGCTTTCCCTAATGATCCAAATGAATGGGATGATAGTGATGGTGACTATGTTGGCGACAATAGCGATGCCTTCCCTTATGACTCATTAGAGTGGGCGGATTCTGATAGTGATGGTTTAGGCGATAACCATGAGAATGCAACCGAAGGTTTAGATCCGAATAATGCTGATTCAGATGAAGACGGCGTTTATGACGGTGAAGACCTTTATCCAACCGACCCAAATAAGTGGACTATTACCGCCCAAGAGTTTGCGGAGCAAGAGGGGACTCTTTACGGATTCTTCAGCGATGGGAGCGAACTATCGTTCGTAGATATTCTGTTTAAAGAAACCTTGAGTTATGGCGGTGATACGTTAACCCTTACGGAACTCATACAGTACCGTGGTGATCAATCCTTTATCCAGCTACCACTTGAAGCTGAGGGGGACGTACAGCTCACTGAAAACGGCTGGCAAACTCCGGTAGGTTATACGATAGACTTCTCTGGAGAGCAACTTATTGCCTATCCAGAAGACAATTCCAGTTTCTATTATTCAGTAGAATCAGAAGTGGTAAACCTATCGGGTATGGCATTGTATGAAGTCTACTTTGAGTGGTTCGACTTCATGGAAGAGGCGAGGTTCGCTGAAGGCTCACAAGCGGTAATGTTTACCTTCTCTCCAGCCGTAAACCAGTACTTCCTATGGGAGGGTGGTAGTCCGTACGTGAGGTTCTCTGACGTCGGTTATGATACGGATGGTAGCTCTATTACAAGTCTGGACGACATTATTGTGTCGCAGTCGGTCGGTGAGTCGGTTTCCACAGATCTTACTACCTCTGTTGGCCTCTATCTAGACTTTGATATCGAGTTAGTGAGTGATGGCACGGCGCATTATTACTTCTTTGATTGGGACGCAGGAACGGCAAGTCGCGTCGCTACTGCGGATTACTTACGTTACACATTACACGGTGAAGATATCGTCGAATTTACCGTACCAGTTGAGGCTATGCCCTACATGGGAGAGGGGGATACGCCTACCATGATCTTTAGCATGTACAATGGTGAACTTACGGTAGGTGAGATTGAGGCGCCAAGTGCTGAACCGTCGGACGATACTATGTACGCTTTCAATGGTATTGCCGCACAGTCTATAGAAGATGGTGTAGTGTTGAGCGATTACCTATTTACCTGCTACTTGGGTGATAGCGATGATCAGTCAAGCCCAATCATGGCTGACTATGAGCTTGCGATTACGGATTGTGGCGGTCGAACTCACATTACCAGCGAAATGGTCGAGGGTCTAAACTTCCAACGCGTTAAAGGCAATGGAAATACTCGTGACTACTTGTTCAATGCTGATGGCACAGTGCATGTATTGAAGGGAGAGGGCGGTAACTATACTGACGATTGGGTCATAGAAGATGGCTTGGTTAAGATCAGCTATTCTGATGAATCGGAGAGCTTCACGACTTACTGGGCACTGTTAGATTCGTTGGATGATACGTGGTCAATCAAGTTCTATGAGAACGAAGTTGTGGACGGTCAATCAAGTAGCTATATCTGGATGGATACTATTATTCAACAAGATCGTCCGATTGTGCTTGAAGAGTGCTACATCGGTGATGCAGAACCTGTTGAGGGGCAACCTATCCCGAGTATGAGTGACTACGAAACGGCGATCACGGATTGTGGCGGTCGAACTCACATTACCAGTGAGATGGTCGAGGGTCTAAACTTCCAACGCGTTAAAGGCAATGGAGATACTCGTGATTACTTGTTCAATGCTGATGGTACTGTACATGTATTGAAGAGTGAGGGTGGTGACTATATCGATGACTGGGCCATAGAAGATGGCTTTATTAAGGTTAGCTATTCTGATGAATCGGAGAGCTTCACGACTTACTGGGCGTTATTAGAGTCAATGGAGCAAACTTGGTCAATTAAGTTCTTCGAGGAAGAAACGTTAGGCGGTGTGACTGAAAGTTGGATATGGGCAGATACCGTGGTGCAACAAGATAGAAACGCTCTGCAGTTTGACCCGACTAACTTGGTATTGAGGGAGTACGATAGTAACAACTTCTTCTTCCATGCTGATGGCAGTATGAGTTACATCGGCAATGACGGCACTGAGACCTATGGGAACAGTTGGATGCAAACTTCAGCTAATACCATGGTGGTAACTTATGAAAATACCTCAACCGAGCAATGGGTACTTGTATCACAAACTGATGACGAATTAAGTATCTCTAGGGATGGTTCCGAGGAGGTGCTTACAAATGTTACCTACGAGGGAACAGTAACGGTCTGTGAGGATGGTGATTCACCGTGGGATGATTTTACGGACCAACCCTCTGACTTTGGCACTCGTTCGGACTATGACAGCGCAGTCGCCAACTGTACCGTTGGTGGTGCTCAGTTTATAGAGTCTGATTTCACAGGTAATGGCAGTGAAAGTTCTCGTTGGGAGCTCATCGATCTTTGGGAGATAAATGGCACCGTCATGGCTGTAGTTGAAGAAGAGGTTGTGTTCCATAGTAACGGTACTGGCTACTTTGACGATGATGAGGGATTGTTCGGGTTCGATTGGGTGATTTTGAATGGTGAGGTGACCTTAACCATAACCGAAGAGGAATTTATAGGAGCCAAAGACACCTGGAATAAGGTTGATCAAGATGGAGAGTATATTACGACTAAATCCTTCTGGAGCGATCCAACCTGGAGCAACCCTGCGCCGGCAGAGGGAGAAGCTGAGATATTCTCGGGTGTGATGCGATTTGTGGGGTTTGAATCGCCGTAACGCATATAGACTTATCATCTAGCATAGAATAAACGCCTAGGGTCAAACCTAGGCGTTTTCTATTTAACTGTTAAATCATAAAAATGAAGATAATAGACAGTGCGCTGATTAGGCCTGCAACGAAGTAGCAGCCAACTTTACCCGCAACACCGACATGGAACTTAAGGTCGTGCATGCCGTGGTGAAGACGGTGCATTGCGTGCCACATTGGCAGTGCTAGCGTACCGATGATGAATAGCGCACCGATAATGCTGGTGGCGAATTCAGACACACGCTCGTAGCTCATTGCGTCCGCATCGATGATGCCCATTGGCACTAAGATACCTAACACTAGAACCGTGATTGGTGTGATCATCGCAAACCAAGTACCGCCAGCGCCAAATAGGCCCCACCAGATTGGCTCATCAGAGCGTTGTGGGTTGTGGTTAACAGGTGTTACTTTGTAATTTGTGTTCATAACGAAAGCTCCTTACACCACAACAAGAACGATTAAAGAAATAAAAGCCACCGCTGCCCACTGGGTCAGTACGATGATTTTTTTATCAACCAATTTGCCTTTAAGACGGATTGGCATTACTTGAGGCATCATGCTGAAGAAGGTTTGAGCGTGCAGCAAGCTGCCTAGCAGTGCCACGATGTTGATACCAACGACGATAGGGTTAGCCATAAAGCTCAACCAACCAGCCCAAGCTTCAGGGCCTTTCACTAGTGCACCCAAACCGAAGGTTAGGAACAGAGTGAATAAAATCAAAGGCAGTACAGTCGCTTCACGTAGCATGTAGAAGCGGTAGAACGGATGGTTGCTCCACCACGTTCTCTTCATCTCACGAACATAAGGCTTACGATTGCTCATATTATGCCTCCTCTGCTGTTTTTACTTGCGATCCATCAGGCTTGAACATCGAGATAACGAAGTCCATTGAAGACTCAACTTTGCCTTGGTTTACTGCAGCCGCTGGGTCTACTTTCTTCGGACAAACGTCAGAACAGTAACCTACAAACGTACAGCCCCAAGCGCCGTTGTCGCCATTGATAAGCTTCATGCGCTCAGCTTTACCATTGTCACGGCTATCTAGGTTGTAGCGGTGAGCAAGAGCAAGTGCCGCAGGGCCAATGAACTCAGGGTTTAGACCAAACTGAGGACATGCTGCGTAACACAAACCACAGTTGATGCAGCCAGCGAACTGTTTGTATTTCGCCATTTGCTCTGGAGTTTGGATGTTGGTGCCGTCTTCTGGCTTACGGTCGTTACCAATGATGTAAGGCTTGATCGCTTCAAGGCGCTCGATGAACGGCGTCATGTCGACAATCAAATCTTTTTCGATTGGGAAGTTAGCTAAAGGCTCAATCTTGAAGCCATTCGGGTAGTCACGTAAGAAGCTCTTACACGCCAGTTTTGGCACGCCATCAACCATGATGCCGCAAGAACCACAAATCGCCATACGACAAGACCAACGGTAAGACAGGTCTTTATCTAGGTTATCTTTGATGTAACCAATCGCATCAAGTACCGACATGGTTTCATCAAACGGAACTTCAAAGGTTTGAAAGTGAGGTTCTGCGTCGTGCTCAGGATCATAACGCAGGATTTCAATTTTTTGGATTCGATTCGCTGACATTATGCTTGCTCCTCTTCGCTCTTCTTCGCATTCTCTTCTGCTGCTTTTTCAGCGGCAGCGGCTTTCTCTGCAGCTTCACCGTACAGACGAGCTTTAGGTTGAGATTTAGTAATCTTAACGCCGCTGTAGTCGATGGTTGGTGCTGCATCTTCGTTGTAGAAAGATAGAGAGTGTTTCAGGAAGTTCACGTCATCACGTTCTGTGCAGTTGTCGTCTAGACGTTGGTGTGCACCGCGAGACTCTTTACGAAGAATCGCTGAGTGGACCATCGCTTCTGCAACTTCAAGGCCGTAACCCACTTCGATAGCGTAAAGTAGGTCAGTGTTGAACACTTTGCCTTTGTCTTTAATGCTGATCTTCTTGTAGCGAGCTTTCAGTTCAGTGATTTTGTCGATGGTTTCTTGCATCAAGTCTTCTTGACGGTAGATACCACAACCCGCTTCCATGGTGTGACCCATTTCAGTACGGATGTCAGCCCAGTTCTCGTCGCCTTCTTGGTTTAGTAGACCTGCGATGCGCTCTTCAACCGCTTTCACTTGCTTAGCGATAGACTCTTCGTTCCAGCCTTTGAATTCAGCAGCGCGTTTCACCGCTTCTTCACCAGCAACGCGGCCAAATACCACGAACTCAGCCAGTGAGTTAGAACCTAGGCGGTTTGCACCGTGTAGGCCAACTGAAGCACATTCACCAACGGCGAATAGGCCTTTAATACGAGTTTCACAGGTACCGTTAGTTTCAATACCACCCATGGTGTAGTGAACGGTTGGACGAATTGGGATCGGCTCTTTTGCTGGGTCTACGTTTACGTACGCTTTTGCAAGCTCACAGATGAACGGTAGACGCTCTTGCAGGTACTCTTCACCAAGGTGACGAAGATCAAGGTGTACGACATCACCAAGCGGGTGCTTGATGGTGTTGCCTTTCTGCTGCTCGTGCCAGAATGCTTGAGAAACTTTGTCACGAGGACCCAGTTCCATGTATTTGTTTTTCGGCTCGCCCACTGGAGTTTCAGGGCCCATGCCGTAATCTTGCAGGTAACGGTAGCCGTTCTTGTTGACGATGATACCGCCTTCACCACGACAACCTTCGGTCATCAAGATGCCAGTGCCCGGTAGGCCTGTTGGGTGGTATTGAACGAACTCCATATCACGCAGTGGTACACCGTGGCGATAAGCCATTGCCATACCGTCGCCAGTTACGATGCCGCCGTTGGTATTACAGTGGTAAACACGACCTGCGCCACCGGTTGCTAGAACAACAGATTTTGCTTTGATGGTAACAAGCTCACCTTCAGACATGTGAATCGCGATTAGGCCTTGTACTTCGCCATCTTCAACGCCGCTCTGGTTTTCTACGAGAAGGTCCACCACAAAGTACTCATCAAATCGTTTGATTGTGTCGTACTTCATCGAAGTCTGGAACAGAGTATGAAGCATGTGGAAGCCGGTTTTATCCGCTGCGAACCACGTTCTCTCTACCTTCATACCGCCGAATCGGCGTACGTTTACTTCACCGTTTTCTTTACGACTCCATGGGCAGCCCCATTGTTCCATTTGGATCATTTCGCGAGTCGAGTTTTCAACAAAGTATTCAACAACATCCTGTTCACATAGCCAGTCGCCACCACCAACAGTATCGTTGAAGTGGTTATCTAGGCTATCTTCGTCTTTAATTACCGCTGCTGAACCGCCTTCTGCCGCTACCGTGTGCGAACGCATTGGGTAAACTTTGGAAATCAGTGCTACTTCCAGTTCAGGATTAGCTTCAGCCGCAGCAATAGCTGTACGAAGACCAGCGCCGCCTGCGCCGATGACTGCGATATCTGTGGTAATTGTCTTCACAGTTATTCTCCAGTGTGATGCGGAGTATTCCGCTTGTTATTATAAAAAGCCTATTTAGGAGGTTCTAAATTGTAGGAACCATTTAGCACCCCTAAGCCTTAAGTGGTAGGTTCAGTGTAAGAGAGGAAGGTATTCGAAAAGTTGATGCATTTGGGTTTTTAGGTCGGTAATGCATATGGAGGCATAGAAATTATAGGTTATGTGACTGCAATCACGGCAATGAATCGTTGATAACGATTAACCCACAGGACGGGTGTTAACGGCTTGTTGAGTATGATTTTTGTTATCAATGTGGATGTGAAATATGTATTGATAATTGTATTGTAGAACGTAATTTTCTGGCTTCATTAAAACAACATTTTGCTTTCACGAATAGAAAGATAGAAGCTTACAAAAGCGACGAAAGGTGGTAATTTTCGTCGCCTAGAATTCAGTAATATGGAACTCAATAATGCACTCTACATGGCAACCGGCCGCAACCATTAAACAGTTAAAGCAACGTGCTGATATCCTTAATCAAATTCGTCAGTTCTTTGCTGAGCGAAACGTGATGGAAGTGGATACGCCTGCGATGAGCCACGCCACGGTGACGGACGTGCATTTGCATACTTTCAAAACTGAATTCGTAGGGCCGGGTTATGCGCACGGTCAGCCTCTGTTCTTTATGACTAGCCCTGAGTTTCATATGAAACGTCTATTAGCGGCGGGCAGTGGCTGTATTTACCAAATTTGTAAGTCTTTCCGTAACGAAGAAAATGGCCGTTACCACAACCCTGAGTTCACCATGTTGGAGTGGTATCGCGTTGGCTTTGATCACCATGACCTGATGGATGAAATGGATTTGCTGTTACAGCAGGTACTTAGATCGGGCTCAGCAGAGCGAATGACTTACCAACAAGCCTTTATTGACGTGTTAGGTGTGTGTCCCCTGGAAGATTCGATGGCTACGCTAAAGCAAGCCGCAGCAAAACTTGGGCTCAGCGATATAGCTGACCCTGAAGAAGATCGTGATACCTTGCTGCAGTTGCTGTTTAGTATTGGGGTTGAAGCCAAAATAGGGCAACAAGTGCCTGCGTTTGTTTATGACTTTCCGGCTTCACAAGCGGCATTAGCCAAGATTAACCCGAATGATTCGCGAGTAGCCGATCGCTTTGAGGTGTACTTTAAAGGGATTGAATTGGCAAACGGCTTCCATGAATTAGATAAGCCACAAGAGCAGCTCAAGCGCTTTGAAGATGACAATGCCAAACGTATTGAGATGGGCTTATCGCCTCAACCGATTGACCATCACTTGATTGAGGCATTAAAAGCGGGCTTACCAGACTGTGCGGGTGTTGCTTTAGGTATTGATCGTCTGATCATGCTGGCGTTAGGTTATGACCACATCGATGACGTGACGGCTTTTCCTTTCCCACGTTCTTAACTTTTTGCTTTTGTTTTTACTGAGAGTGAATAGTCATTAGCTATTCACTCTCAGTTTCCAATCAGCTGCCAATTAACTTCACTAGCTAGCTGACTAGAATACCAGTGCCAATAACGGCAACAATGGCACCGATCCAAGCGTAGGCATTTGGTCTCTGTTTGGTGTACAGCCAAAGTATTGGTAACAACATGATAGGTGTGGTTGAAGACAACAGAGCAACCATGCCGACATTTCCTTCTTGCAGTGCATACAAGATCAGCGTCATTCCCACCGCCATAGCAAGAAAGCCGTTCACTGCGGTAATCGCGAATATTTGACCATTCATCGGGTTAATTGCGCGTGAGAGCTTGGCACCCGTTAAGCGAAATGCGGAGTGAGCAACAAAGGCGGTGATCATTCGAATGGCAGAGGCAGCAATTGGGTCGATACTGGTTTGCATCACGGGTTTTGCAATAATACCGCCCAAGGCTTGGCAAATAGCGGCAGTGATTCCGAGAGCTACACCAATCCACACGGTGCCCTTGATGGTTTCGAGTTGGTTGTTGGCTTGTCCTCGACGACCAAAGAATATCGCGGTTAAAACGCCGCTAAACACCAACGCTGAGCCAATCAGCTCAACCGAAGTCATGCTTTCGCTAAATAGGAAGTAACCAAGAATCGCCGAGAACACGGCATGACAAGAGAACAGCAAACCTGCTTGGCGCGGTCCCATTCGATTCAAACAGGCAAATAGGGCGGTATCACCAATGAAGATGCCAATTAGCCCAGACAGCATCATCGGCGTGACGAGGTCAGCTTCGACAGTTGACCAGCCACCAGTAAACCAAGCCATGCTCGATAAGATGATAGCGGTACAACCCATGCGCCAACGGCTATAGGCGAAAGAACCTAAGTGTTGAGCAGGCTTTACTGACATCAGGCTCGCGATGGCCCAAAGAAAAGCGGCAGCAAGAGCCAGCCATTCGAATCCCATTGAAGTGTACGTCCGTGTCAAAATGTAGAAGTGGGGGATTCAATATGCACTAAACCTTCCAGATAGCAAAGACGTGATTACTATCTGGAAGGGCATTAGTAGGGATTAACGTGCTAGGTGATGATAAACAGGGCGAGGTAAACCATCAGCAAGCCCACAATACCTAAGATGATGCCCATCTTCGCCATGTCTTTGCTTTCGATAAGCCCGGTCGAGTAGGCCAGTGAGTTTGGTGGTGTCGATACTGGCAGAATCATGCCAAGTGACGCAGAGAAGGCGACCATAACCAGCAAGCCTTGCAGACCACCAATCGCAACTAGGCTTTCCATGGAAGCACCAATTGCAGCGGCTATCGGCATCAGCAAGTTGGCCGTCGCAGTGTTTGACATGAAGTTCGCCATTAACCAACACACGATAGACAATGTCAGTACCACAGCTGCAGGTGACAGCGATTCATAGTCAATTGCGTGTGCGAGTGCAGCGGCTAAGCCTGTTTTATCTAAGCCAATACCAATCGCAATACCACCTGCGACCAGCCACAACACATCCCAGTTAATCAGCTTGAGCTCTTCTTTACCCATGATGCCAGTGAGCGTAAACACAGCCAATGGAATGATAGACACGACATAGGTGTTCATGCCATGCAGTTTGGTGGTCATCCACAATAAGATTGTCGCAGCGAAGGTGATGTAAACCACAATCGCTCGCCAGCTCTTTCTAAATTGTCCATCGAGCTTGAGCACCATGTTTCTTTCTTTAGAAGGGAAGAGTTTTTGTAGAAGAAACCAAGCGATGGTGAGTTGGATGATCACAAAGGGTAAGCCCATCATCATCCAGCTGAGGAAGTCGATGGTATTTTCACCCGTTAGGTATTGCAGCGCGATGGCATTGGGCGGTGTACCGATTGGGGTTGCGATACCGCCAGTATTGGCAGCAATTGGAATACACAACACGAGCGCTTTGATACCCATATCGCCTTTTGGTGCAGATGCGACGATCGGGCCTAACAGCGCAAGCATCATTACCGTCGTTGCGGTATTTGACATGAACATTGAGAACACGGCGGTGATCAGCATTAAGCCGAGCATAATGAAGCGCGGCTCTGTACCAAATGGCTTGAGAAGCACTCGAGCTAGGTTGTTATCGAGTTCGTACTTGGATGCGGATATCGCAAGAGCAAAGCCACCCATGAAAAGGATGATGATTGGTGATGAAAATGCACCGAAGATGTCGGTATATTTGATTAACTCACCGAGATCGTGCCCCGCTGGTGGATTTCTAAATAGGTGTAAACCTTTGTCAGATATCATCACCAGTTCAAGCGCAATGATCAAAATGGAAGTGGCGAATACCGGAACAGGTTCAAGCACCCACAGCAGGGCTGCTAATAAGAATATCGCCAACAGGCGGTGTTGAATCAGCGTGAGATCATCGATTGGTATTGAATCTATCGGCATGAATAACACGCCTAAGGGAATCGCAAAACAAATCAACAGCTTGACCAGAACGCCAACATTGAGTTTAGGCATGTACAAAGACCCTATAAATAAAATATCTTCAAATAGAGTAAGTTATCTGGATTTCTGGTACTTGGAGACGGGTTGGAAAATCAAAAAGTTGTTTAAGGTTTCGACAGTTGTTTTGTTTTTGGTCAATCTTTTATCTGGGCAATTAGAGACAAGAGTGAGAAGCAGCAGGTGGCTGGGCAGGGTTTGAAAGATTGAGTTGTTAGAGCTTGAGTAGCAAATGAATCGGTAGAGTTAAGAAAAAGGCGCGTTCTTCTCTGAAATAGAAAAAGTAACGCGCCTTGAAAGCTTAAATGAGTTAACTCAAATTGTTAAGCTTGGTCAGTGTTCTCAGCAGAATCGGTAACAACATCGTCATTTGCTTGCGCTTCTTTGCCAGCAATGTGCGCGAAAGGTGTACCAAGAACCGTTTTCTCGCCATTTTGCATAGTGTCGTCAAACTTGATCGCATCTTTAGCGAACAGGTTGATAACGGTTGAACCAAGCTTAAAGCGGCCCATCTCTTCGCCTTTCTTCAAGATGATTGCTTTGTCACCTTGTGCAGGGTAATCCCATTTGTAAACCGAGTTACCACGAGGTGGGGTGATGGTACCTGCCCATACTTGCTCGATGCTACCTACGATCGTTGCGCCAACCAGCACTTGTGCCATTGGGCCAAATTCCGTATCGAAGATACAAACGACACGCTCATTACGTGCGAATAGGTTTGGAACGTTTTCTGCCGTTAACGGGTTAACTGAGAAAAGGTCACCTGGAACGTAGATCATCTGGCGCAGTGTGCCGTCGCATGGCATGTGCACGCGGTGGTAATCACTTGGAGACAGGTAAAGCGTTGCGAATTCACCGTCTTTAAATTCATCCGCTAGCGCAGCATCACCACCCAATAGCTCGCGAGCTGAGTAGTTATGGCCTTTCGCTTGAATCAGTTGACCGTCAGTAATTGGGCCAAATTGGCTCACACGTGCATCTGCAGGGTGAACAATAACAGACTCACCTTCAGCGATAGGACGCATGCCTTCTTTCAATTCACGCACGAAGAATTCATTGAATGTTTTAAAGTGTTTTGGATCGCTATGCAGAGCTTCATCCATGTTCACTTTGTATTGCTTGATGAACCAGTTGATGATCGCTGTCGTTAAGCCGCCCGCTTTAGCAGACGCAAGTTTGCCGACTAGGCGAGTTAATCCATGTTGTGGAATCCAGTACTGCAATCCAACTTTAATCTTATCCATTGTATTAATTTTCCAATGCTAATTGTTTTTCAATTAAATCTGTCGATGACGGTTTAGGGCGCGAGATGTTACTTAAATTCGCGCCAATTGTCAGTAAATGCACACATTTGTTCACAAAAACGCGATTAGAGATCGGCTTTTTTGTTGCGTGAATACTGACGGTTATCTTTGTTACTCGCCATGCTTTCAATGATGCGGTGGTAGTTGTCGAAACGTAATCGACTGATCTTTCCGTTTTCTACCGCTTCGCGCAGGATGCAGCCTGGGTCATCAATGTGTTTACAGTCACGGAACTTACAACCGCCAAGGTAAGGCTTGAACTCGATAAAGGCTTCAGTGATTTCGTCGGCCTCTAGGTGCCATAGGCCGAATTCACGCACTCCTGGTGAATCAATCAGATCACCACCAGAAGGGAAGTGGTATAAACGAGCTGCCGTGGTTGTGTGCTGACCAAGACCTGAGTTCTCAGAGACTTCGCCTTCTTCAATGTCTAGCGTAGGCATTAATGCATTCACTAGGCTTGATTTACCCACACCCGATTGACCAACAAAGATGTTGATACGGTCTTTGAGTTCAGCTTCCAGCTCTTTGATGCCGTAGCCAGACTCTTTACTCACGAACATCACTTTATAGCCGATCTTCTCGTACTCTTTAAGTGTTTCACGGTATTCAGCAATCTGCTCATCAGTCAGTAGATCGACCTTGTTCAGTACAACAAGCGGCGCGATGTTTACCGTTTCTGAAGCAATTAGGTAACGGTCGATAATATTAAGTGATAGCTCTGGTAGCACAGCCGATACGATAACCATTTGGTCGACGTTCGCAGCTACTGGCTTTAGGCCATCGTAGTAATCAGGGCGAGTCAGCATTGAAGTTCTCGGCTCAACCGCTTCCACAACGCCAGAAATACCGGCCATTGATTCTAAGCCTGCGCGCCAAGTCACTCGGTCACCAGAAACTAAAGTCTCGATACTACGGCGTAAGTTACAACGATGAACTTCGTTAGTTTCAAGATCTTCGATATCAGCATGTTGGCCAAAGCGCGTAATCACGAGTCCGCTTTTGGTTCCGCCAAGCATGTTCTCATCCCATTGGATAGAATCTTCTTTCTTGAGTCGCTTGTTCTGGTTGCTACGTACACGACGTACTTGACCTTTGGTTAACTTCTTTTTTTTAGCCACAATTTTTCACTTAACACATCTAACTTGATGATTGGGGACTCAAACAGGATGTTGCTGGTACCACGTGATTTCGATGGTCCTAAAGCTAGTTTGAGTATAGTTATTTGGGTATAGTACCTCTTTTACACATAAACAAATAGGCGACGCCTTATGTCCTTTAGCGATCAGAACCTTATTTGGGTTGATCTAGAGATGACAGGACTTGATCCTGAAACTCATAAAATCATTGAAATTGCTACTATCGTTACTGATAGTGAGCTTAACATCCTGGCTGAAGGACCTGTTTTGGCTATTCACCAACCTCAGAGTGAATTGGACAAGATGGACGAGTGGTGTACAACGACTCACACTGGCAGCGGCCTCGTGAAGCGAATTCAAGAAAGCACGGTTTCAGAGCAAGATGCCATCCAACAAACCATTGAGTTTCTTGAAAAATGGGTACCAAAAGGTAAGTCACCAATTTGTGGCAACAGCATTGGTCAAGACCGTCGTTTCCTATACAAGCACATGCCAGAGTTAGAAGAGTACTTCCACTACCGCTATGTTGACGTAAGCACTCTGAAAGAGCTGACTCGTCGTTGGAAACCTGAAGTGTTAGATGGTTTTTCTAAGTCGGGAAGTCACCTTGCGTTAGACGATATTCGAGAGTCGATCGCCGAGCTGCAGTACTACCGAAAAACGATTATTAACATCTAGTCGAATAAAATGATCACGTTTATCTAACTTTTCAGGGACATAAGAGCCGTTTTTTTTGCAAATCTGTGTGCTTTTACAGCAGTTGAGTAAAAAGTTTCGTAATTTTGCATTAAGGACTTGCATCACAAAAAAATGCTCTTATAATTCGCAGCCCTGAACGGAGAAAGACGTTTTCAGATTGCGATACTAGCTCAGTTGGTAGAGCGCAACCTTGCCAAGGTTGAGGTCATCGGTTCGAACCCGATGTATCGCTCCAATTTGTAGGTTACGGCGAAAGCGGTAATCGAAAGGTGAAAGACCTTTTATAATGCGATACTAGCTCAGT
>NZ_JBFRSC010000024.1:0-4861 GCF_041473335.1 Vibrio sp. 10N.222.55.C7 | reverse complement strand
GGGTATGGGTATCGAGATACCGACTACTTCTTCTTGAAGATAAAAGCGGCTTTCCCCGGAAAGCCGCGATGAACCTTTTTTTTTGCTCTTGCTCTTGTTCTTGCTCTTTAGCTCTTCGCATCTCGTTTACCCGTATCCCGTATCTGCTCCTAAACCATTCAACTAGGTTGATAATAAACACAAATTGTGGATAATGCATACGCAATAAAATAACCGTGTGAAAGTCCGATCTTTGGCTCGGTTTATGACAAAAAACCTCTATCTCAATTCCAGATAGATAGAGGCAGATTAACTACGCAGTGTGATGTCGCGGAATATCAAAGGGCGGTAGCGTTCCTATCTTTGATATTAAGTGGGAGCGATATCACAGTAATAGCCCTCCTTAACTCAATTAAATACTGCGTAGCTGATAAAATTGTTTGTTCTAACTTCTTTGGGTGTCCTTTGGGATATCACGACACATTCCGTTTCTATGACTTGGTTAACATGAAGATTAATAAAAATCGTCTCCTTTTAGCGCTCCTTCCTGTATTGCTTGCAGGGTGTACTACTCCAGGAACTCACCTTTCTACTGGCAACAAGAATGTGATTCAGCCTTCAGAGGAGCAGCAAGAGTCTGATATTTCTGAAGTGGTGAATGTGTATCCGCTGACGGCGCAGCTAGTGTCGACTTACCAAACGGGTACATTGTCGGTGTCACAAGCCAACCCTGAACTTGACGTAGACATCGCAAAGTATGAATACAAAGTCGGCGTGGGCGATATCTTAAATATCACGATCTGGGATCACCCTGAACTGACGATTCCTGCGGGTTCTTACCGTAGTAGTACTGAAGCGGGTAACTGGGTTCATGCTGACGGCACCATCTTCTACCCGTACATTGGTACAGTCGAAGTGGCAGGAAAAACGGTTCGTGAAATTCGTTCTGATATAGCGGAACGTTTGGCGAAATACATCGAAAGCCCTCAAGTTGATGTAAACGTAGCGGCTTTCCGATCTAAGAAAACCTACATTACCGGTGAAGTATCTAAACCTGGCCAGCAGCCAATCACTAATATCCCTTTAACGTTACTGGATGCCGTGAACCGTTCTGGCGGTTTGTCTGAAGATGCTGATTGGCGTAATGTTTCATTAACCCGCAATGGCGTGGAAGAGAACCTTTCACTTTACGGTTTGATGCAACGTGGTGACTTAACTCAAAACCGCTTACTTCAAGCCGGTGATATTGTTCACGTACCGCGTAATGACAACCAGAAAGTGTTCGTGATGGGTGAAGTGAACGATCCTCAACTACTTAAGATTGATCGCGTTGGGATGAGCCTAACCGAAGCACTCAGCAACGTAGGTGGTATTAACCAGCTGACGGCAGATGCAACGGGTGTGTTTGTGATCCGAACTTCTGATGATAAATCAGAACGCATGGCAGACATCTACCAACTCAATATGGAAGATGCATCAGCTTTAGTGATTGGCACCGAGTTTGATTTAAAGCCTTATGATATTGTTTACGTAACGGCAGCGCCAATCAGCCGCTGGAACCGTGTTATTGGTCAGCTTGTACCAACCATTTCTGGCTTTAACGAGCTAACCGAAGGCATGTTGCGCGTTCGTAATTGGTAATAAGCCCTGGTTTGTAATAAACCCTAATTAATCATCAGGTTGCATTGTGCGTGTAACCTGATTTTTACATCTAAAAGTAAACCCAGCTTATAAGCCCAATACAATTAGAGACAATTATGTTTAATAAAATTTTAGTCGTATGCGTGGGCAACATTTGTCGTTCCCCGACGGGAGAGCGAGTTTTACAAAACTTGCTGCCTAACAAAGAAGTGGCCTCTGCCGGTATCGCGGCCGAGAAAAGCCGTTTAATTGGTAAGCCTGCAGACGACACTGCCATTTTAATTGCTGCTGAACATGGGGTTGATGTTGAAAATCACCAATCGCAGCAAGTTACACCACAGCTTTGTGCTCAGTATGACTTGATCTTGGTGATGGAGAAGGGCCATATGGAGGCGCTTACTCAAATATCGCCAGAGGCACGCGGTAAAACCATGCTGTTCGGTCAGTGGATTGGCCAAAAAGACATTCCTGACCCTTATCGTCAAAGTCGTGAGGCGTTTGAACACGCTTATAAGCTGATTGACGAAGCGGCGCAAGCTTGGGCAAAAAAACTGTAGGTTTAAATGCAATAGATTTTAGATGCAGTAGGTTTTAAATAGACAGCTTTTTAAATGTCATGCTCTAAATGTAGGCATGGCAAAGCCACCAACGGAATAATATAAAAGAGAAGTACGCGGAGCGTATATAGTCTCTTAAATAGCAATACTTTAGGAAGTAGCAAACAAATGACAACACAACCCTCTCAGCAATCGCATACAGATAACTCTGATGAGATAGATTTAGGAAAACTGCTTGGCATCTTATTAGATGCTAAATGGCTAATCATGCTCACCACATTCGTTTTTGCTGTGTTTGGTATTGCGTTTGCTTTGCTTTCGACGCCGATATACAAAGCGGATGCCCTGATCCAAATTGAAGAGAAAAGCTCTGGTGGCATCTCTTCTATGGTTGGTGATATGGGCGAATTGTTCTCTCAAGAATCTTCAGCTACAACCGAAGTCGAGATCATCAAATCGCGTATGATTTTGGGTGAAACGGTGGATAAGTTTAACCTCACGACGGTGACATCTCCTAACTATGCACCTATCGTTGGTAAGGGCTTTGCGCGCTTGACCGGCGACATCAACCACATTGCGGTTAGCCGTTTCAACATGCCAAGCTATGCGAGCGACTACGGGCACACGATCCAGATCCTAGATGCCGAGCAGGGCACTTACCAATTAGTTCGCGACGATGAGCGCGTTATCCTAAAAGGCAAGGTGGGTGAGCTAGCCACAGCCGACGACTACAGCTTGTTTGTGGCAGGTTTCGAATCTCATAACGGTTTTGAATTCTCGATTGGCCAACGTAGCCGATTGCAAGCGATCGAATGGCTGAAATCTTCTTTGTCTCTTTCTGAGCAAGGAAAGCAAACCGGTATTTTGAAGCTAAGTTTCGAAGGGGAAAACAAGCAGCAGATTTCTGAAATTCTTAATCATATTAGTCAGACTTACTTCTTACAAAACGTGAAACGTAATTCTGCGGAAGCAGAGAAGAGCTTACAGTTCTTAAAGAGCCACCTTCCTGGTATTAAATCTGAGCTAACGGGCTATGAAGACACGCTAAACAACTATCGTCAAAAGAACGAATCGATCGATTTGGGTTTAGAAGCACAATCAACCCTGAAGGTAATGGTAGAGCTTGAAGCGCAATTGAATGAACTGACGTTTAAAGAGAGTGATATCAGTCAGCGTTTCACTAAAGATCACCCGGCATATAAGTCACTGATTGATAAGCGTAAAACGTTGTTGGGCGAGCGAGAGCGCCTGAACAAGCAAGTGCAAAAGTTACCGAAAACACAACGTGAAGTACTACGTATGACACGTGATGTTGAAGTAAACCAACAAATCTACATTCAGCTGTTAAACAAGGTTCAAGAACTCAGCATCATCAAAGCCGGTACGGTCGGTAACGTTCGTATCTTAGATGACGCGCAAGCGTATGCAGGTGCAGTGAAACCGAAGAAGCCATTGATTGTTGTATTAGCGACGCTACTGGGTGGCATGTTAAGTGTCGCATTTGTATTAGTGAAAGCGGCGTTCCACCGTGGTGTTGAAAGCCCAGACCAAATTGAACAAATCGGCCTTCCGGTTTACGCAGCGGTACCAAAATCTGATTTACAAATTGAGCTAACCAACCGTTTTAAATCGAAGAAAAAGCAAACTGAGGGTACACAAGCACTACTTGCCGAATCGAACCCTGCCGATCTTTCGGTTGAAGCGCTGCGTGGCCTTCGTACCAGCTTACACTTCGCAATGCTAGAAGCGAAAAACAACATCTTGATGATTTCTGGCCCTGCGCCAGGCATTGGTAAATCATTCATCTCGACTAACTTTGCCGCAGTAGCCGCAAAAACAGGCCAGAAAGTATTGTTGATTGATGCCGATATGCGTAAAGGTTACCTACAACAAAGCTTTGGTGTGAAATGGGACAACGGCCTTTCTGATGTGCTGAGCGGCAAGCAAGAGTTCGCTCAATCAGTGAAAACCACACCGGTAGAGAACCTAGATATTATTACTCGCGGCCAAGTGCCACCGAACCCATCAGAGCTGCTGATGCACCCACGCTTTGCAGAACTAATGGAATGGGTATCGAAAGAGTATGATTTGGTGATTGTTGATACCCCGCCCGTACTTGCGGTAACCGACCCAAGCATTGTCGGCGCCTTCGCTGGCACCACATTAATGGTGGTGCGTTACGGTCAAAACACCATTAAAGAGATAGAAGTGGCTCGTAACCGTTTCGAACAATCAGGTATCGAAGTGAAAGGCGTTATCTTCAACGCCATCGAGAAGAAAGCATCAAGCTCTTACGGCTACGGTTATTACAACTATGCGTATTCGAGCGACAAGAAATAAAGTTAAAGAGCAGTAACGAGATGCGAGTAACCGGGTAAACGAAGAGCTAAAGACAGTAACGGGATGCGAGTGGCGAGATACGAAAAGCGCCACTCGAATCCGTTCTTCATCTCTTGTTACTCGTTTACCCGCTCCGCTGCTCGAATCTGCTCTTTTAGCTCTTCGAATCCCGTCTACCCGCCACCCGTATCTATTCTTTATCCAATCTTCAAATTATTCGAAGACTTAGCTTTTGGTTCTCCCCCTTGAACACCGGACTATTGTGAGTGATGGTGTTAATAGAAGGGGGAGTTAGAGGGGGTTGCTAGCGATGCCTAATCAACCCAGGGCAAGATTACGAAGCC
>NZ_JBFRSC010000023.1:0-41517 GCF_041473335.1 Vibrio sp. 10N.222.55.C7 | reverse complement strand
GGTGTTCATGACACGCTTACTAAACAACTAGTAAAAGAGTCTATAAGTACCTATAACAATATGAGGCCGCACCTTAGTCTCAGGATGAAAACTCCAAATGAGGTGCATGAAAAAAGCCAACAGCTGATGCTGTTGGCTTAGTAGAAATACTGTCAACGTATTTTAGGACGAGACAGAACCAATGATAACCAAATTATCCAATATGAGGCAGATCTGAATAGGTGCGTGAACGAGGTGTTACTCACTTACAAAGTGGTGGTGTTTGTATTTCATACGGGATCTTGGTCACTGATCTTAGCGCTTAACATTACCCAAACGCCCAAATTAAATGTAACCATCATCACAATTAATACTTGGTCAATACGTATAAATAGATCTTTATCACGTTTGTGTAATCTTATTTAAATCCTATAATTGGGCTTGCTATCAAATTTAAACTATTGACTTGTTGTTAATAATAAAATTGTAATTAAATTTCATGATAAATATGAGAGGTAGAGAATAACTAATCGTTTGACTCTGATATTTAAGTGACCTGGATCTCACTTTGTTGCCATTTCTCTATTCTTCTACTTCCATTGATAATAATCCCAACAAAAACGAACAAAGAATAACTGGGATATATTATGCTTTATGACCTTATTGACCACGACCTAATTGATGTTATTAACCACTCTGAATACAAGTGGGAAGATGCAGTTAAGGAAACGACTCGTTACCTACAAGATAAGGGCTACGTTACCGATAACTACGCAGACGCGATCATTCAGTCAACGCATGATAATGGACCTTATTACGTTCTTTGTCCAGGTATTGCTATGCCTCATGCCCGCCCAGAAGCAGGTGTACTAAAGACTGGACTTGGTATTCATGTCTTTTCTAACCCGGTGGATTTTGGGTCTGATATGGGGCCTGCCAATGTCTTATTAACATTAGCTGCAAAGGATTCAGATACACACATTGAGGTTATTCAAGCGCTTAGCGAAATGCTGGTTGATGAAGAAAACATTGCCAAACTGGCTGCTTCTTCTTCAAAAGCAGAAGTGCTTGAAATTATTAAAAGTTACTAATAATAACCTTTGAAAATAAGGAATATAACGTGTCTACAAATATAAGAGCCAAAGTGCAAGCTTTTGGTGGTCATCTGACTGCCATGGTATTGCCAAATATCGGAGCCTTCATTGCTTGGGGCTTCATTACCGCATTATTTATCCCAACAGGTTGGATGCCGAATGAGTATTTCGGTGAGCTTGTTGGTCCGATGATTACCTATTTATTACCATTATTGATTGGTTATACCGGTGGTCAGATTGTTGGTGACAAGCGTGGTGCTGTAGCTGGTGCTATCGGTACTATGGGTGTTATTGCCGGCGCCGAGATTCCAATGTTTGTTGGTGCAATGATCATGGGTCCACTAAGTGGCTGGGTGATTGTTCAAATCGATAAACGCCTACAAGACAAGATCCCTTCTGGTTTCGAGATGGTGGTAAACAACTTCTCGCTAGGTATCTTCGGCATGTTGATGTGTCTATTTGCTTACGCGATTGTTGGTCCAGCTGTAACTGCAGCGAACCTATTCGTTAAATCGGGCATCGAAGCGCTTGTAGCGACTGGCTTCCTACCGTTACTTGCAATTATTAATGAACCAGCAAAAGTCTTGTTCCTGAACAACGCTATCGACCAAGGTATTTACTACCCACTAGGCCTACAAGCAGCAGCTGAAACAGGCAAATCTATCTTCTTTATGGTGGCGTCTAACCCTGGCCCTGGTTTAGGTATGCTTCTGGCTTACGCTAAGTTTGGTCAAGGTCTAAGTAAGAAATCAGCACCAAGTGCAATCATCATCCACTTCTTCGGTGGTATTCATGAGCTGTACTTCCCATACGTGCTAATGAAGCCAATCATGATTTTAGCGATGATTGCAGGTGCGGCAACAGGCATCGCAACGTTCAATCTACTTGATGCTGGTCTGGTTGCAGGTCCAAGTCCAGGTTCAATCTTCTCTTACCTAGCTCTAACACCAAAAGGCAGCTTCTTCGCGACCATCGCCGGTGTAACAACAGCAACGATTGTTTCTTTCTTAGTCGCAAGCGCAATCCTCAAAGTAAGCAAGAAAGAGGAGTCTGAAGAAGAGTTTGAGCAATCAATCACAGACATGAAAGATATGAAAGCTGAAGGTGCAGCAGCAAAATCGCCAGCACAAGCAGCGGTAAAAGCAGAAGCGAAAGACATTAAATTTGTCGCCTTTGCATGTGATGCAGGGATGGGCTCAAGCGCAATGGGGGCATCAACCTTTAAGCGCAAACTCGAAAAAGCCGGCTTTAACGTTGAAGTGAAGAACTTCGCAATCGAAAAAGTGCCGAGCAACGCGGACGTGGTGGTGACCCACGAGAGTCTAGAGAGTCGAGCAATCAAAGCAACAGGCCTGCCTGTGGTGACCATCAAGAACTTCCTACATGACCCAGCATTAGACAACCTAATGGACACCATCGGTCAGCAAGCTTAATTAATATTCTGGGGTCAGGTATTGGCCCCACTTTTCGGAGATAAAATCATGGTTCAAACAACTGCAGCGGTAATTTGTGGTGAGAAAGACGTTCAACTAAGAACCTTCGATCTACCAAAGATTTCAGATGATGAACTGCTGGTTAAAAACGTTTCAAACAGCATCTGTCTATCGACTTACAAAGCAGCACTCCTCGGCAGTAACCACAAACGTGTGCCTGAAAATATTGCTGAAGTACCTGTAATGACAGGCCATGAATACGCAGGTGTGATTGTAGAAGTAGGTGCTAACTTACAAGACCGTTTTAAGCCGGGCGAACCATTTGTACTGCAGCCCGCAATGGGCTTGCCAACAGGCTACTCAGCAGGCTACAGCTACGAGACATTCGGTGGTAACGCGACGTACTCAATCATCCCTAAAGTAGCGATTGATTTAGACTGTGTGCTGCCATACAAGAGTTCTTACTATGCAAACGCATCGCTTGCAGAGCCAATGTCTTGCATCATCGGTGCGTTCCACGCTAGCTACCACACAACCCCATACGTGTATGAACATCAAATGGGCATCAAAGAGGGCGGAGCGTTAGCGCTACTTGCATGTGCTGGCCCTATGGGTATTGGCGCGATTGATTACGCGATTAACGGCCCTGTGAAGCCAAGCCGTATTGTGGTGACTGATATCGATGAAGCTCGTCTCTCGCGCGCAGAAAGCCTTATCCCGGTATCAAAAGCGACCGAGAATGGTATTGAACTCCATTACGTAAACACAGCGAAAATTGATGACCCTGTTACGTACTTAAAAGAACTGAATGACGGCAATGGCTATGACGATGTCATGGTGTATGCAGCGGTTGCACAGGTGCTTGAGCAAGCTGATGAGCTATTAGGTAACGATGGCTGCCTGAACTTCTTTGCTGGTCCAACAGATAAGCAATTTAAAGTACCGTTCAATTTTTACAATGTGCATTATGAATCTACGCATATTGTAGGAACCTCTGGCGGTTCAACAGGGGATATGGTTGAATCCATTGAACTTTCGGAAGCGGGTAAGATCAACCCATCATTTATGCTAACTCACGTTGGTGGCTTAGAGGCGGCACCTCACACTATCCTAAATCAACTGGATATTCCGGGTGGTAAAAAGCTAATCTACCCGCATATTGACCTGCCACTGACGGCAATTGATGAGTTCCATAAGCTAGCAGAGCAAGACCCGTTCTTCGGCGAACTAGACCGAATTTTGAAAGATAACAACTACGTTTGGAACGAACTGGCAGAGAAAGCAATGCTTGAGTTCTACGGCGTTAGCCTAACGGCGTAATCGATGATTTCGTGGCAGCTACACTGCTGCCACGACCAATAAGGAACATGTTATTACGGTGCAAGACGAATTATTAGATGCCTTAGAAGAGTGCGAAACCGCCACTAGTTTTATCCAAGCATCTCATAAGCTGATTAGCGTTAAGTTAAAGCATTTGTTACCAAGGGTATTTGTTCAAGATCCTTTGGTGATTGAGTATGCCGTGACCCCTCTACTCAAAGAGGATGGTCCTTTGGTCGAGATTGATGTGGTATCAAAGCTGATGTTTGCGATGGGTAAGATCTCACTAGAGAGTTACGCAGATATTAACTTGTTTGACCAAATGCACGGTTTTGTCGCTCAGCAACAAGAGCCAATTTCGTTTAGTGATGATGTCATTTACGACTTCATCACTAATCAAGCGACGCTCTCAAAGAGCGACGGCAGCATCTATCTTGATTCGATTAACCAATTAAAATTTTCATCATTCGACTCCTTTTCTCAAGCTCGCTATGAGTCACTGGTCAAAACCGTGTTGAAGCTCGCTTGCGAAGGTTTATTAGAAACCGTGGAGAACGAAATTTTAGATTAAGGCTTTTCATATGAAAGTTTCCCTAAATGTCAGTGGCTTTGAGACCGAAGCTGTGTTTTCAGATAACAATATCGAACAAATTCATAAGCCATTGGTTGAAAAGTTTTCTCGTCTTTACCAAGAAAAGAACGAACGAACGGTTATATTCTTAGCTGCGCCTCCTGGCAGTGGAAAATCAACCCTAGCGGCATTCTGGGAGTACCTATCTCACACAATCCCAAATGTTGAACCATTGCAGGTGCTGCCTTTCGATGGCTTTCATTACCCGAACGAGATCCTCGATTCGAATTACACCATCCGCGGTGAAGAGAAGATAAAGCTGCGTAGTATTAAAGGCGCACACGAAACCTTTAACCTCACATCTCTTATCGACAAACTCAAGAAGCTAAAAGTTCAAGACCCAAAGTGGCCTTACTACGATCGTAACCTGCATGATCCAGTTGATGACGCAATCACCGTTGAAAAAGAGATTGTGGTGATTGAGGGAAATTGGCTTCTGCTCGATGAACCAGTATGGAGTGGGTTGAATGAGCTTGCTGATTTCACCATCTTCATCGATACCGCTCCTAAGTTTTTAGAAGAGCGTTTAGTGAACCGCAAGATTCGTGGTGGCTCAACGCTTGAAGAGGCTCTCGCTTTTTATAAAAGTTCAGATTCAAAGAATGTAGACATGGTTTTAAATCATTCTGTAAAAGCGGACCTAACTCTATATATGAACCAAGATGGTTCTTTTGATATCAATTAATTCTAGGAGGTCGCTATGAAGATCGTCGTCGACAGCCACACTCATACTCTTGCCAGCGGCCATGCTTACAGCACTATTATTGAGAACGCTAAAGCAGCACAGCATAAGGGGCTGAAACTTCTTTGTACAACGGATCATGCTCCTGAAATGCCGGGTGCCCCCCACTACTGGTTTTTCAACAATCAAAGAATTTTGCCCCGCTTTCTTCACTATGTTGGAATCCTGCGTGGAGTGGAAGCAAACATCACCAACATTGAAGGAGACTTAGATCTATCCCCTTCAACCTATCAGCACCTTGACTGGACTATTGCCAGCTTCCACGAACCTGTGTTTCCTCCATCCACTGAAGAGATACATACCCAAGCCCTCATTAATATAATTGAGGGGGGAAAGGTTGATGTGCTTGGGCACCTTGGTAACCCAAATTACCCATTTGATATTCGAGCCGTGCTCGAGTGTGCTAAACAGCACAATGTGGCGATTGAGGTGAACAATACCTCTTTGACGGGAAAAAGCCGCAAGGGGAGTGATGTACGCTGTTCTAAGATTGTGGAGATTGGAAAGCAAGTCGGGGTTTATTTCTCGACAGGCTCAGATGCCCATTTTTGTGAAGATATAGGGCGTGTAGATCTCGCCATAGCGCTCCTTGAAAAGCATGATGTGGAAGAAGACAAAATAATCACTACCTCAACATCCCGCTTTTTGAACTTTTTATTATTGCGCGGTAAGAGTCGAATCGAAGAATTTGCACACTTATATTAAGTGTGTTGTTGAGTTAATGATTACTGGTATCAAAAAGCCCAAAGCTATTAACTTTGGGCTTTTCCGTATCTGGTAACCAGCATTTTATAATGAATTTTTAAAAAGAGAATGCTTGGTGATAGAGAACTGATTGGTTGATTAATGCATGCCTGAGCGCATTTTGTCGGCGAGCGCAAAGAAGACAAAAATGACGAAGCATACTAGAGCAACACACAGTGAAGCTATGATTGTAGTTGCGTCTTTTGATATCAATGGAACAACGATAGAAGCTAATGCAACCAACATAACCAAGATATGAACGACTCGTCCGATGATTGGGTTTTTATGACAGAATGAAGCCCAGAGGTAACGCATTTTTAACACCAGTATAATATTAGTGGTTTTATTCTATTTTCTTAATGAGTGTTTTGTAAATAATATTCTATAACAAGAACCTGTAAATATGAACTAAGTCATCATTGTATAAAACTAGTTAAATAACAGGGGTTTATCAATAGAAAAAAGATTGCCTCTCATTTTTATAATAAAACATAGTATTCGGTATTGTGTTGGATATTAAGCTAAAATTTGTTCAATTTTGATTTCTTGACTTAAGATCTCATTTACTGAGTGTTTTGTTAAGAGATCGTTTGCGTATAGCCATTGATGCCATAAATACCAACCGAATTAGAATCAGCCTTGAGCCTGTTATTCGTTTTACGTTATTTATCAAAGCGACTCCTCAAATTGAGATCGAAGTAATCTTGTGAGTTTTTCGGTTTGATATACTCAGTATTCATTCGATAAAGATGATGGAGATGATATGTCGAAAACCGCGAAGATCATTAATGAAGATAAGCTGGTAAAAAAAGCAGTTGAAGTCGGTTTTAAGATGGCTAAGCTACAAGGTTTTGATTTGCCAAATTCATCCCAACCGATAAAGGTTAAAGCGGTGTACTTGTTCCTTGTTGAAGTCAATCAGATCACACCGTTACCGGACGATAAGCTTGATGGCGCGAACATCAAGAAGCGTTTAGCACTCTGGCTTCATAAGGCACTGCCGGACAATGACCCGCTGAAGTAAACTTGTATTACCTCATTTTTTATATTTGAAACCTAGCGATTTTTCGCTGGGTTTTTTGCTTTATGGAGCAGTAAAAATAGCCTCTTGATATCTCCTAAGCCTAACTTCATTCACAGATTCGCCAATCTTACCTGCCCATCAACATTAATGCGCATCATCGGTTCATTAGTTGCCTCAACGTATTTGTGAGCATTAAGTACGAGGCTCCAAACTTGACAGCTTGGATCTTACTAACAACTATTAAGTTGATGATTTTCAATTCGTAATCCATCGATTTACCGAAGTTGAATGATTAAGAGCATCGGTGTGGATATTCATTATGACGTTTAGTCTGACTGAACAGAATAAATAGAAAGGAAATTCCTCTTATGATGTCTTTACTGTTTTTGTTGTTACTTGTGGCGATGCTATGCGCGTTTTTCGATAAGAAGACCGCTGCTTATGGCTTTTTTGCTAGCTCAGTGATCCTAGGTTTGTATTGGTTTAACCATCATGCCACCGACCCACTATCGATCTTATTGTAAGGAGTTAGCATGAATCGAAATCAGTTAACTCTCTTGAATACACTGGGCTTGCTGGGTATGACAGCCGTTTTGTTGATCGGCTTTATTCTTCAGTTTGTTCTTAATGAGTTGCCTTGTCCGTTATGCTTATTACAACGTATTGGCTTTGTGATGGTGGTGTTTGGCTTCATGTTGAATGTGGTTTATGGGCCTCAATCTCGCCACTATGGCATCGTCCTAATTGGTGCTTTATATGGTGTTGCAACCTCCCTAAGACAGGTCTCATTACATGTGATTCCCGGAACTCCGGGTTATGGTAGCCCCATCCTCGGGATGCATTACTATACGTGGGCTTTTGTTTTGTTCACGGCCACTATCTTTGCGGTTGCTGTGATCTTGATACTAACGAATAAGACAGAGACTCAAGAACCATACAAAATGAGCAATCTAGGGCGTATTGCGTGCTTACTGGCAATCGTTGTGGTTGCGCTCAATGCCATTGCTACGTTTACTGAGTGTGGGCCTTATCAATGTCCTGATAACCCAGTGAGTTATTGGTTGCTCAATTAACCGACTCATTAGAGTTAGCAACGAAGCCACAGCATGTGCTGTGGCTTTGTTGCTATGGAATCAAGGGAGTTTGTCCTTTCTAGAACGTTTTCGACTAGCTTTCGACTAGCGATTCACTTGCTCAACAACCTCGCGTGTTAGGCGTGCGATCTCGTCCCACTCCCCGTTTATAACCAGCTTCTTGTCCACCATCCATGTACCACCGCAGGCTAATACTTGAGGCACTGCTAAGTAGTTATCGATGTTTGATGGCGTAATGCCGCCTGTAGGCATTAGTCGAATATCGCCGTATGGGCCAACGAGCGATTTAACCATGCTGATCCCACCAGATGCTTCTGCTGGGAAGAACTTCAAGGTTGTTAAGCCCATCTCTAATGCCGCTTCAACGGTGCTTGGATTGTTCACACCTGGAATGATATCGATGCCGATCTCTTGGCATGCTTTAACTGTGTTCGGGTTAAAGCCCGGTGATACCACAAACGTTGCGCCCGCTTCTTTTGCTGCGAGTGCTTGCTTATGGTTCAAGATGGTGCCCGCGCCGATCAGCATGTCAGGCTGTGCTTGGCGAAGCAGTCGGATAGCTTCAACAGCGGCGTCTGAACGGAACGTAATTTCAGCGGCGGGAAGCCCATTCTCAGCCAATACTTTGCCTAGAGGGATAATATCCTCTGCGTTATCAATGGCGATAACAGGGATAACTTTAAGTGCGTTTAGCTGTTCGTTAATTGTAGACATGTGTACTTCTTAATATCAGTTTGAAAGAGTGTCGGTGATGGGTTTTGGGATGATTGCGCCGTGATGTTGAATGACCAGTCTCGCCAGTGCATTGCCTTTGCGGCAGGCTTGCTGAACAGAGCCGCCAGATAGATAGCAAGACAAGAATCCGCCATTGAATGAATCGCCTGCTGAAGTGCTATCAACCACGGTTTCTACTGGCGTGGTTTCAATTAGGCTTGGTGTTTGGGCTGGAGTTTCACTGACCAAACAGCCTTCAGCACCGAGTTTTACAATGATGGTCTGCACGCCAAGCCTGTGTAGTCGGTCGATGGTGTCTTGAGGTGTTTGGTCGCCCCATAGTTGCTGTTCATCATCAAAGGTAACTAAGGCGATATCAGTGGTTTGATAACCCAGTCGATAGCACTCTTTGGTCGCGCTTTCTGATTCCCATAGTTTTGGTCGGTAGTTACTATCAAAGGCGATGGTAACGCCACGTTCACGCAGGCCTTCAATGATAGTGAGCAACTTTAGCTGATCGCTGTGTGGCAGTATCGCGAGGGAAATGCCACTCAGAAACACCATATCAACATCGTGAAGTTGGTTGGCTATCTTATCGAAATCGGGGTGCTGTACCATGTAGCGAGCCGCCGAATCGTTGCGCCAGTATAGGAAGGTGCGCTCACCAACATCGTCGAGTTGAATGAGATAGAGCCCGGGTGAACGCTGCTCGTCAATAAGCACGAATTCGGTTGATAGTCCTTCATCTTGCCATCGGTTAAGCATCTCTTGGCTGATAGCGTCAGAGCCAAGCGCCGAGACATAGCTAGTTCGCATCGCTGGATTCGCAGTGTTATTGCAGTTCATGGGGTTGCTAACCGCAGCGCTGCGGTTCAAGTAGATTGCCGCGTTTAATGTGTCTCCACCATAGCTTTGATGCATGTCGCCAAATGGAGCCCCATTCAGTTCAATCATGCACTCACCGATGATTGCGATGTGGGTCATAATATAGCCTTAGAAAGGAAAGGTTGGGTTTGTTCGTATTGAGGAAAGCATGACCATAATGAGATATGGTCATGCTTTTTCGATTCTAATCTTACGGGAGTGAGACTAGCCGATTACTTGTTGTCTAGTTTTACGAACAACATCGTTAGGACGAAAGACAGTGCAAATACACCCACCACGCCCATCAGTGCTTGAATGAAGTTTTGCGTACCGCCTGCAAGGTAAGCTGGCAAGCTGAATACAGAAGAAAGAATGTAGCTTGTTAAGTGCGTATCGATTGTTACCGAGATAGCACCGAACACGCCTGCAGCCAAGCTCGCGGTCATCATCGCTTTGGTGTATTTCGTGAGTACACCAAATAGAGCCGGTTCCGTGATGCCTAAGATAGCGGTAACACTTGAGCCCATCGTAATTGAAGATTGCTCTTTAGAAACCGTTTTACGTTGCTTGTGCCAGATAGCCATTGTCGCGCCAGCAATTGCCATGTTACCTAAGCACATGATCGGCATAAGTAAATCCTTACCATACAGTGCAAAGTTGTTCAGGCTGATTGGCGTCATGCTGTGGTGGATACCAAATACGATGGTAATCGGGCGAGTTAGACCAAACACAAAGCCCGTTAACGTGGGAGAGATTTCCAGTAGTGAACTCATTACCCAACCTGCGCCATTACTTAGCCAGATTCCTGCAGGGCCAACAAATGATAGTGTGATGGTTGAAGTCACCGTAAAGGCAAGCAGTGGCGTAAATACTGGCTTTGCTGAAGAGGGTACCAGTCGGTCAACTAGAGGTGTCACTTTAGACAATAACCAGATTGCTAGAATCGCAGGAACAATCGCGCCGCCGTAATTAAGCAGTTCAATAGGAACCACGCCTAGCACCGTCAGCTCAGGAGCCGCGCCAGCATCTTTTAGCATCACCGCTTTATCTACTAGCTTGGGTGCTAGCATTGCAGAGGAGACAGCAAGTGCGATGTACTCGTTTACTTTGAATACCTTAGCGGCAGAGAAAGAGACCAGCATAGGCAAGAAGAAGAACACAGCGACAGAAATTGAACGGAAGAAATAAACCGTGTCTGAGGTTTCAGAGATAACGTTTGTTGCGATAAGGCCAGAAAGTAGACCCATTAACATACCTGCACCGGCAATCGCTGGAACTACTGGGCCGAAGATACCCGCGACAATGCGCATCACGCCTTGGAACAGCTTGCCTTTCTCTAACTCATCTGCAGGGTTAGCGTCAGCTTGCTGAGTATTTGATAGTGCGTTGAACCACTTCTCGACCTCAACACCGATGATGACTTGAGTTTGGCCTTGTTGAAGTACCACACCTTTCACATCTGCGATCTGCTTGATCGCTTCTTCGTCTACCAGCGCTTCGTCGGCTAATTTGAATCTCAGCCTTGTCATACAGTGCGTGATACTCACGATATTGTCTTCACCACCAAGTGCAGTGATTAATAACTGTATATTTTCTTTGAAATTTTTCTTCTTCGATGATGACTTCGAGTTATTAATAACGGCATCACTTTTTTCTACCATTTGCATACTACACCTGTTATTGGAATATATTTAACTCGAGCAATCATAACGACAACCAATTTAAATCCAACGGAGTAAAAAGAGATCTCAATCACACTTAAAATCCGAAAAATTATTTTTTCACCGTTTTTGGCCAATTGGTATGTTTTGGTTATCAAAAAAAATCACTTAACGTACCAATTATTTTTACGCAAAATTAGCGCTTGAAATGTGGTTTTTAAAGCGGTTAGATAATAGGAGTTGACTTAAGTTTAGGTTATTTAATTGTGAAAGAAACTATTATATCTGATATCCATTGTATTATTACTAAACCAGACAGACACAACCTCATTACCGTGGTAGTTGAAACGAATGAAGGCGTGACAGGGTTTGGTTGTGCGACATTCCAACAAAGACCGCTTGCTGTAAAAACAATGGTCGATGAATATTTAAAACCTATTCTTATTGGTAAAAACGCCAATAATATTGAAGACTTATGGCAAATGATGATGGTCAACGCTTATTGGCGAAATGGCCCTGTTATCAATAATGCAATTTCCGGTGTTGATATGGCACTGTGGGATATTAAAGCCAAATTGGCGGGTATGCCGTTACACCAGTTATTTGGTGGTAAGTCTCGTGATGCTATTCCTGTATACACACACGCGACGAGCGACACGATGGAAGGGATTTATGAGCTGGTGGAATCTTTCCTAGACAAAGGCTACAAGCACATTCGTTGTCAGCTTGGTTTCTATGGCGGCGTTCCAACGGATTTGCATACCACTCAAAACCCGACTGAAGGTTCGTACTACGACCAAGATCAGTACATGGACAATACTCTAACGATGTTTAAGTCGCTGAGAGAGAAATATGGTAACCAATTCCATATTCTTCATGATGTTCATGAGCGCCTATTCCCGAACCAAGCGATACAATTTGCGAAGGAAGTCGAGCAATATAAGCCGTATTTCATTGAAGATATTCTGCCGCCAAATCAAACGGAATGGTTGGATAATATTCGCAGCCAGAGCTCAGTTTCATTAGGTTTAGGGGAGTTATTTAATAACCCTGAAGAGTGGAAATCATTGATTGCTAACCGCCGCATTGATTTCATTCGTTGCCATGTTTCACAGATTGGTGGTATTACGCCTGCTCTGAAACTTGGTCACTTATGTCAGAATTTCGGTGTTCGTATTGCATGGCACTGCCCGCCAGATATGACGCCAATTGGCGCAGCGGTAAACACGCATTTGAATGTGCATTTACACAATGCTGCCATTCAAGAACATGTCGAGTACAACGAGAATACACACAAGGTATTCCCGAACGCTGCAGAGCCAATTAATGGCTACTTATACGCTTCTGAAATCGCAGGTATTGGTGTTGAAATCGACCGAGAGGTTGCAGCCGAGTTCCCTGTTATGTATCGCCCCCACGAGTGGACTCAAAGTCGCCTTCCTGATGGCGCGATTCATACCCCTTAACTCGTATTTTTAATATCAAATGGTCGCTATAAGCGGCCATTTTCTTATTTAATATACTTACCAGATATTACGTATTATCTGGTAAGTATATTTCTAGTATCATTAAATTAATAATATTAGTAGCTAATCTATAGAGTAATTAACTTATATCTATAAAAATTAACCATATTAAATCGAATTAAAAGGTTACTTCTTATCTCGGAAGCTCATGCTCTCATTGTTAAAAGGAGTGTGATAGGTGCATTGATATTTGATGTCGATGATATCGCTGACGATGAATAGATCCCCCGATGCTAAGAAACCTCGGTTGGTGATATTCATCGCCGCCGCATTTTTTTTGCAGCCGAGCAACTCCGCATCTTCTTTAGAAACATTGATCGCTTGATACGTCGTTAAGTAGCTATCGATCTGAAGGCCTTTCGCTAGCGCATGTTTCTGGATTGAGCTTTCAATGATCTCGGCATTCATCTCTGGGAAGACGCTGACAGGGATCTTGGCTTCTTCAATCTGAACTACTTTGTTGTTAATCAATCGAAGACGTCTAATTTTCCAAATGTAGTCATTGTCGTCTAAAGAAAAAATCTGCTGTTCGTGGTTATCGGGTAGCGCTTTATTCAGTTGGAGCTTTTTATAAGAGATCTCTTCAAAACTGTTTTCAGTAATGGAGTTGTACACCAGTGGTGTACCAATGAGAGAAGTGTTGACGAAGTAACCAGAACCCACCTTAGATTTCACCATGCCAATAGTCTCTAGCTTGGCTAGCGCTTTTCGAATAGTAAATCGAGATAACCCATATATTTCAGAGAGTTCTCTTTCCGCGGGAAGCTTATGATTGATACTGTTTTGACAGATCTTGCTCACAATATCTTGGACAACTAACTCGTACTTTTTCATAGATCAATAACTTTAAAGTGTATTCACTGTGACTAAAGAATAGTGAACTAAATCAGGGATTCAGTACGCTCTGAATGACTCATAATTGTAACATAGAAGGTTAAGTGGGTGATGATAAATAGGGTTAGTTAGGGGTACTAGTGACCACCTTTTGCGCTGACTTGATTACATCTTGTGATTCTAGTCCTCATTTTGTAAAACAAGATTATGAACTTTAACGTGCGGCATTTAATGTCTGTGTTGTTGCTATTTTAAGTGACTAATTCAGGAGTAGGGTATGAGTTCGAATCAAATCAAAATGTCGTATTTGATGTGGGTAATGTGATTGTGCGTTGGTCGCCGCTGGAAATTACTCAACTAACGTTTGGTAACATTGCCGACCCTGAAGCCCGAGCGCTTTCGATTTTCCAAAGTGCGATTTGGTCGGATTTGAACAAAGGGTTCTTAACCGAAAATGAAGCCAAACTTCGCTACCAACAAGAGCTCGATTTATCTTCATTAGAGTGCGACCGCCTGTTTTATTACGTTAAGAAAACGCAGATCTTATTGCATGGTTCTGTCGACCTTATCGAGCGCGTAAAGCGTGCTGGGTATGGTGTGTATGCACTTACCGACAACGTGGTCGAGATTGTTGAACACCTAAAAGCCACCTACGAATTTTGGCCTTTGTTTGATGGCGCAGCCGTATCCGCTGAACTTGGCATGCTTAAACCGCAGCCTGAGATTTACCAAGCGTTGCTTTCAAATAATGGACTGGAGGCTTCAGAAACGGTGTTCATTGATGATATGCCTTACAACGTAGAAGGAGCAAAAGCCGTAGGTATGGCGGGTATTCAGTTTATCGATGCCGTTCAGTGTGAAAACAGCTTGCAGGCGCTTGGCGTTAATTTATTAGATTGACACCTTGGCGAGTGAGTTAAATTTGAGGGTGTAGAAAATGAAAAGATACCCACCTAAGTCTATCGTTGCATTCTTGTTTTTGACTATATCAGCGCTGGTTTTAGTTGCGGCTGTCGTGCTTCAAATTCGCGGTGAACAAGCGTGCGATAAAACAACGCTGATAATTAGATTAAGAGCCATGCTATTGAAACATCGCTCTTTTTTAGATTTGGATACGCGCTTTCTTGTTTAATCGCGAGTTTGTTCGGCATTCAAATGCCGAATCAACTTGGCTGGAGTGCCGCCGTACAGGCAATCTGGTGGTACATCACTGTTAACCACTGAGTTCGCTGCGATAACAGAGCGAGCGCCAATCGTAACGCCTTGGTTGATGACTGAGTTTCCACCAATCCACACATCGTCTTCGACTGTGATAGGTAGGCAGAAAGTTTCCCACTTACGGCGGCTGAGATAATCCAGTGAGTGGGAGGCTGTGTAAAACTGGGCACTTGGCCCTATCAATACATTGTTACCAATCTTGATATTCGCGCCATCAAGCATCACCACGTTCATGTTGATAAAGGTGTCGTCACCGATCTCGATGGTTTTGCCAAACTCGCAATGAAAAGGAGGACGGACAACGCTGCTTCCTACTTTACCAAACAGATTAGCCTGAAGACTTGGCAGTTGAGTATCGTCTGAACATTGATTCAAGTCTGATAGCGCCTTGCTGGCGTGAGTGCGCATGTGGTCTACCTCATGGTCTGCGCCATCAAAAATCTCGCCGGACAGCATTTTCTCGAGTTCTGTTTTCATTGTTTGCATCCCATTCGTCAACATCGATATTAGAATACGGATAATTGGACATAAAAAAAGAGAAAAGCCTAAGCCTTTCTCTTCCTGTTTTTCTACTTAGCAATCAAGATTGCTCAAATTAGATTTGCTCAACGAAACCCATTAGGTGCTGTTTCACTTCGTCTGAAGCAAAAGCGCTCTCTACAGAGTACTTGTAGATCTCTGCGTAGTCTTCTTGTGTTAGACCGAACGTTTCACATACACGTTTCACTTCGTTAGTCATGGTTGTGTTCGACACAGTGCGGTTGTCTGTGTTGATCGTTACAACGATGCCGTCTTTCTTGAATTCAGCAATTGGGTGGTCGCTGAATTTGTGAATACATTTAGTTTGCACGTTACTTGTTGGGCAAGTTTCAAGCGCAACCTGCTTCTCTTTAACGATGTTGTACGCGTCTTCGTTACCTTGGATGTGGACACCGTGGCCGATACGCTCAGCGTCAAGCAGTGTGACTGCATCGTAAACGTTCTGACCATGCCATTGCTCACCTGCGTGAACCGTCACACGGTAGCCTTGTTCAATAGCGTATTGCGTGTACTCAGGGAATTCAGCGCAGAAGCCCGGCTTTTCACCGCCTGCAATATCAAACGCAACCACGCCTTTACCAAGGTATGGTTTACCAGCGTCGATTACATCTTTGATTGAGTCTTTCGGGAACATACGAAGTACAGACATGATGTAGTTGCCCTCAATGTCGTATTTCTCTTCTGCACGCTTCATGCCTTTAACCGCACTTGCGATGATTGCATCAAGAGACAAGCCCTTGTTTACGTGAAGAATCGGTGCAAAACGAACTTCTAGGTACTTAACGTTTTCTAGTGCTGCGTCTTCGTAAAGCTCAAAAGAGATACGCTCAATCGCTTCTTCCGTTTGCATCACTTGCAGTGGCAGGCTAAAGCAAGCTAGGTACTCATCAAGGTTTTTGCAATCTTCAGGCACTGTTAGAGACTTTACTACCGCTTCACGGTCTTCTGGAAGTTCGATTCCGTACTGTTTCGCCAGATCAATAATGGTGTCTGGACGAACACTTCCGTCTAGGTGGCAGTGCAGATCAATCTTAGGGAGTGCTAGAAAGTTCATGAGTATTCCTTAGGTCTATTATTTTTTGAGTTATTAACTCATAGGTTACATGGGCTTAAATTAACAAGTTTGTGATATGATTTAAAGTGACATAAAGTCATCATTAATCTGAATCTAAGGAATATCATGGTAGATGTTAAAAGCTTACTCAAATGTGATATGAATTTACTGCTGTGTTTACACGTGTTGCTTGAAGAGCGCAGCGTGAGCAAAACGGCAGAGCGATTGTTCCTTAGTCAGTCTGCGGTGAGTAAACAACTCACTAAGCTGCGTTCTTTGTTTGACGACCCTTTGTTTGAACGTGAGTCAAAAGGCCTGTTTCCAACACCGAAAGCCACCTCTTTAGCGCCTAAAATTCATCAAATCCTTCTGCAAGTTGAACAGCTAACCGTGCCGGACATTTTTGAGCCGAAAGACAGCGAACGTACTTTTAATATCGATCTTGTTGAAACCGCTTATACCGCGATTTACCCTAAATTTATGCCTAACGCGCTAGCAGATGCGCCGAACATTACGGTAAACAGCACTACTTGGAGCAGCGAAACCTTTAAGCGCTTACTAAAGCGTGAGGTCGATTTCGGGATTGGAATTTTTGAGCTCGATGAAAGGGCTAGCACCCACATTCAAAATATCCCTGCCGAGCTAAACCACGTCGAGTTGCTGCAAGATTACTCTGTGTGCTTGATGCGAAATGATCACCCAGTACTTCAAGAAGAGTGGAATCTGCAAGCCTTCCTTAAATACCGTCATATTCAGTTGGTGACCGGTGGCGTTGGCGACTGGTTGCTACTGGAAATCTTGCAAGCCAAACAGCTTCAAATTAACAAAGCCGCCAACGTGTCGGACATCACCAGCGCAGTAAAGCTGTGCAAACAAAGCGATTTGCTGATGTGTTATCCGTACAACTCGGTTCGTGACTATATTGAGAGTGGCGAACTGGTGATGAAGCCGATTCCTATTGAGTTGGTTCCCGGTGGTTTGTTTTTGCTTTGGCACCGTTACTTTGATTCTGAACCAAGCCACAAATGGCTTCGCGACCTCATAGTCAATAAGACCCAAGAACCTCAGCTGTAAACCGCGAGCTACGATGATCAAAACGGCGAAATAAGTTTTTTAAATTTATTTCGTCTTTTTCGAATGAGCATTGTCTTATTACGGGTGCCAAATGCCCGCCAAGAATGAGATATCTAAATGAATCCAATGCCATCGATTCGTTGGTGTTGATTGATTAGTGCTTAATCCTGATGACAGACAGACAGACAGACAGACAGACAGACAGACAGACAGACAGAAGTAAGGCCAACGTGTATACGCTGGCCTTTTTTATGGTTCTTCGCAGATTAGCGCCAAGTTGGATAAGCGACTCGGCTTGTTGTTACGTTATGCTGGAACCTTAAAACAAGAATCTTGATTGCTGTATTTTGGTACGAAGCACAATTTGTCTGCCGACATTTTTAAGCCGTTTTGCATCTGGATATGTGTTACCGCCCAAATCACGCAGCCATGAGGCAAATTGAATAGCGAGCGAGTTTGAGTGAACAACACGCCGTCATCATAGGCTGGTGTAATGTTCGTCGCTTTGCCTTGCCACGCCTTATGAGTGGTTTGCACATCAATATTTGGAACAATCAATGAGAGCATTTCTGGCTCAACGTCTTTTACGACTTTCAAGCAGATACGACACCCATCGTAGTATTGTTCTATCCAGATTTTATGTGGAATAGCGTGATCATCCCAACCCAGTTGTAAGATATGTTCCATGACTTTGTCCTTGGTATCTAAGAAGGAAAGGCAGTGCTCAACACTGCCTGAATTAGCTCAAATATTATTCGTAACTTAAACCATGTCCGAACGGGTAAAGGGTGTCGGCTTGATCATACCCAGGGTAGTCTGAGTCTTGGTTTTGAATGGCTTGGGCACTGTTCGCTAAAGCAAATGGCAGTTTTCCTTGAGGAGCAAAGTTGCCTGAAAGTACTTCCATTAGGTTGCTGTCCGAGACACCAAATGTGGCGATCACGGCACCGGCTTGCTTAAGATTACTTTGATCGTCTAGCACGAAGGGTTGTCTAAAGTTGATGGACAATACCGTTTTGTCAGCGCCCACTTCGTTCATAACGGCTTTAATGTCGCTTAGGCTTGGTTCAATATGCCAAGATGCAGCTGTAGCCATTTCACTGAACGCAAGAATATCGAGTTCATCTGGGTTCGCGCCACCAAAGATAAGATCAGGATCTGAGCCTTCGTTAGATACGCGAACACGAATAACCGCATAGTCCGTATCGGCTGGTACTGGTGGACGCGTTTCTCCCGCTTCGTAATCTCCGGAAGTCACGGTAAAGTTGTACTTGTCGTCTCCTGCAATGTTTTCGTCCATTCCCATGACATACAGAGCAACAGGATTTTGTGCGGTTGATTCAGCTAGAGGTAAAGTCTTATTGGTATTTTGAAGTAAGACGACAGACTTTTTCTGTGCGTAATCAGCGCGTTCTTGGTACTTCTCGTTGCCTAAAATCTCTTGGGCTTTTTTCTCATCAACGTAAGTGTTTTCGAAAAGGCCAAGCTTGAATTGTTCTTCAAGTAAGCGTGTGACTGATAGGTCGACACGCTCTTCGGTAAGCAGATCTTTTTCCACGAGTTTCACGATGACTTCTTTATCATGGAAACCTGAAAGAACATCGACTCCAGCTTCGACCGCCATGGCAACCTGCTCATCAATCGTTTTGTGTTCCACACCCCATGCACGATCGCCAATAATGCCGGTATCTGAGTTCACGTTACCTGTGTAGCCCAATTCGTCTCTGAGAAGGTCGGTAACAATGCCTTTTGAGAAGGACATACCAACATCGTTTGGCATCCACTTTTGATCTACAGGGATGCCGTAGTAAGGCATGATTGAAGAAGCGCCAGCCTCAATCGCAGCAATAAACGGTTTTAGGTGGTAATCAAAATTGTTCTTTGGATAGACTTGGTTTTTACCGAAGTCATAATGTGGGTCACCACCGTTTTCTTGTGGACCGCCACCAGGGAAGTGTTTGATGGTTAGCGCGATACTGTCTTCGTTGACCTCACCGCCATCCTGCAACCCTTTGATAAGTGAGCGCATAATGTCAGACGCTAAATCTGCATCTTCGGTAAAGGTTTCGTGTACTCGGTACCAACGAGGTTCTGTCGCCAAATCCATCATGTATCCGTACATACTGCGTAGGCCAATTGAAGACCATTCTTCATTCATGATACCTGCAAATTCAGTGATTAAATCCATGTCGCGAGTGGCTGCTAAACCTGCCTCTTTAGGCCAAGCAGAAAAGGCACCTGAAGAAACGTTGATCCCTGCTTTAGCTGATGGATCTATGTGGTTACGAGCATTGGATTTGAATAGAGCGGGGATACCCATTCGCGTCTGTTCACGCAGTTCTTGAACACTATTCATGAACTGGGCAGCTTCTGTTGGGGTTATCTGACAACCTGAACGGCCTGAATCGCAATCAGGCGCATTGGTAGGTGTTTCAACTACGCTGTTACGGAAGATAAAGCGCGTCATTTGGGCATCGCCAATCATGTCTTGTCCTTTACTACTAACGAGCCCACCTTTGGACGAGTTTAAGGTGTCAATGAGCATCATGCCGGCTTTCTCATCTAGCGTCATGCGGCTAACCAAGTCTGCTGCTCGCTCTTCTGGAGATAATCGCCAGTCTTCAAAAGGCTCCAGTGTTCCATTACCGTTAGAATCTCGGAATTGGTAGCCCTCAACGTTCAATACATCATGAACACGAGAGTGAACTTGGGGTTGCTGGAAGTTATTGTCGCTATCAGATGAGTTACATCCTGCAAGAAGCAACGCGATTGCTATAGGTGTCAGGGTAAGACGCTTCATGGTCACGATCCTATTGTTAGTATAATAATAAGTACATGACCAATTTTAATAATTAACGGGTTATTGGTTAACCAAAATAAATCAAACTAAAGATTTGGATCACCATATAAATTTAATTGGTGATTTAATTCAATTTAGTATTGGAAATATATTGACGAAGTTTAAATAACGTAAACTTAACTAGATTTAATTTTTTGATATCCAATTAATCCCCCATTTAATTAGTGATGTATTACTTCCATATTTTAAATTTAGAATAAAAAATATATTGCCTATTTTATAGTTAACAATCTGCGTTGATGTAAACGATAGATAGTGACCATGTTGGTGACAATAAAGGTGATTTCGACAAAGGACCCGCCAATCGAACCAATCCAAATGTTATGGCTAGCCCAACAGAAAGAATTGAATAAGATCAAGGACCTCAATGCGATGCCTTGTCTTGAAAAGAGTGCCCATGTCGCAACGGATGAACCAACAACCGTAATAAATTCAAAGAAATGATTCATGTTGGGTAAAGTCATGCACCACATCAAGCCAATAAAGAACCACATCACTTTGCGCGATTGAGTTTTTATCGATACATAGCTGCGAATAGCATTAATAATTACGCCTATAGCCGCCACTATGGCGCCCATTAATATGAAATGGATACTCATTACAAAACAAAAGATCATCATCTGGTAGCGAAAACGCATATCATCTTTTTGCCAAAATGCCATTACACCGATACAAAAAGCCAGGCCGCCAACTCCTTGTGTTATCCAGTTTTCCATATTTAGCCTTTATTTTTAAGATGCTATCGAGCACGATTAAATATTAACTTTGAAAGAATAATGCTCAACCATAAAATAACCCTCCAAAAGGAGGGCTAGATATAACGTCAAAATGCTATTGCACTAGGTTTAATTGACTAACTTAACGGCTTCACGAGTTAAATGAGCCAGCTCTTCCCAATTGCCTTCTTCAATCAGCTTCTTATCCACCATCCAAGTACCGCCACATGCGAGCACGCGAGGTATCGCTAGGTAGTCTTTAATGTTGTTTGGGTTGATACCACCGGTCGGCATGATTTCAATATCCGTGTAAGGCGCAAGAAGTGACTTAACCATGTTGATGCCACCTGATGCTTCAGCAGGGAAGAACTTCAATGTGGTTAAGCCCATTTCTAGAGCGGCTTCTACTGTACTCGGGTTGTTGACCCCAGGAATGATATCAATACCAATCTCTTGGCAGGCTCTTACCGTGTTTGGATTAAATCCAGGAGAGACGACGAACGTTGCGCCTGCTTCTTTAGCCGCAATAGCTTGCTCACGATTGAGCACAGTGCCTGCGCCGATCAACATATCTGGTTGTGATTCACGAAGTAGACGAATAGCTTCAACTGCAGCTTCCGAACGGAATGTAATTTCTGCTGCAGGTAAACCATTTTCAGCTAACACTTTACCCAGAGGGATGATGTCTTCAGCGTTGTCGATAGCGATCACAGGGATAACTTTCAGTGTTTTCAGTTGTTGTTTGATGTTAGACATTGGTATTCCTTAAATGGCTGTGATGGCCGCTTGAGTGAGTTCTTTTGCAATAATGGCACCACGATGTTGGATAACGACGCCTGCCATGGTATTGCCGCGCTGGCATGACTTTGTTAAGTCTTCGCCCGCAAGGTAAGCCGATAAAAATCCGCCATTGAATGAGTCTCCTGCCGAGGTCGTATCAACGACATGATCAACAGGCAGGGTTGGCACCGCTAGTGGAGCCGAAGCGGCACCAGAATCTGGGTGTATGTTACTTTGAATGGTGGCATCTTGAATGAGACAGCCATCTGCACCCAGTTTGACGATGCATCGCTTAACACCCAGCGTCGTTAGACGTTCGATAGTTTGTTCTGGAGAGCTATCGCCCCAAATTAATTGTTCATCATCGAATGTGACCAACGCTAAATCCGTCAATGTATACATGGCCTGGTAGCTGTTTTTGACGGTTTGGTTTTCGTCTTGTGGCCAAAGTGCAGGGCGGAAGTTACTGTCGAAGGCAATCTCAACACCTTGTGCCTTCAACGCAACCAAGATGTTCAATAGCTCGATACGATCTTGTTCAGGCAGAATCGCTAATGTGATGCCGCTGAGAAAGACCATATCGACATTGCGCAGTGCCTGCTTTATCTGATTGAAATCTGGGTGCTGTAGCAGGTAGCGTGCAGCCGACTGGTTTCTCCAGTACAGAAAGGTACGTTCACCTGCGTCATCAAGCTGAATTAGGTATAGACCCGGAGTACGTTGGCTGTCTTGTAGAACAAGGTCCGTCGACACCCCCTCTTGTTGCCAGCGTTCTAACATTCCCTTGCTAATCGGGTCTGCGCCCAAAGCCGTGACGTAGGACACTTTTATTTCATCTTGATTGAGGTTGGCCTCGCAGCCGCGGCTTAGATAGACCGCAGCATTGAGTGTGTCCCCGCCAAACGTTTGATGTATTGAGCCGAACGGTTTGCCGTTCAGCTCGATCATGCACTCACCAATAATGGCGATATGTTTCATCGGTTACGCCCTCTCTTCGAAGTAGCGTTTTGCGTTACCAAAGCAGATGTCTTCGACCATAGGGCCAAGCAGTGACATGTCGTTTGGTACCTCGCCGTTTTCAGCCCAACGACCAAGCATGTCACACAGAATTCGGCGGAAGTATTCGTGGCGTGTGTACGACAAGAAGCTGCGAGAGTCAGTCAGCATGCCGACAAACTGGCTAAGCAGACCAAGTTGAGATAACTGTTCCATTTGGCGTTGCATGCCGTCTTTCTGATCGTTGAACCACCAACCAGAACCAAACTGAACTTTGCCCGCGATGCCGCCACCTTGGAAGTTACCAATCATGGTTGCCATCATCTCGTTATCGCGAGGGTTTAAGCAGTAAAGAATGGTGCGAGGTAACTCGTTGCTTTGATCCATTTCGTCTAACAGGTGAGCCAATTCGAAGGCAAACGTCTTATCGCTGATCGAATCAAACCCTGCATCTGCGCCTAACAGTTGGAACATGCGCGTGTTGTTATTGCGCTGAGCACCAATGTGAAGCTGCATTACCCAACCCATTGCGGCGTAGCGCTTGCCTAACCACACCTGAACCGCTGTTGAAAACTGCGCACATTCTAGATCGGTGAGCGTTTCGCCATTGAGGCGTCGAGTTAACAGGGCATCCAAATCCGATTCTGATGGAATAGGTGCGTAGCGAACCACTTCAATACCGTGGTCAGCCGCACGACAGCCATGGGCATTAAAGTGGACTAAACGCTTGTCTAGCGCACTCAACAGATCATCAAATCGACGGATCTCGATATCGGCTACTTGACCAAGTTGGCGCAGGTAATCGACAAAGGTGTCGAGTTCGATTTTGAAGGCTTTATCTGGGCGCCAGCTTGGTAACACTTGTACATCAAATGAATTGTCTTGAGCGATCGCCTTATGGTGTTCAAGAGAATCAATTGGATCGTCTGTCGTACCAGCCATCACCACATTCATCTGCTTCATGATGCCGCGAGCACTAAATTCTGGTGTCGCTAATAGCTCGTTGCCTTCGTGCCAAATTTGGTCTGCGGTTTCTGGACCAAAGAGAGTGCCAGTAATACCAAATGGGCGGCGTAGTTCTAAATGAGTCCAATGGTAAAGTGGGTTGCCCAAGGTTTGAGGGACGGTTCTAGCCCAGGCCATGAACTTATCATAATCGCTTGCGCCTCCAGTAATCAGACGCTCATCAATCCCTGCTGAACGCATACCACGCCATTTGTAGTGGTCACCTTCAAGCCAAATCTTAGACATGTTTTCGAACTGACGATCTTGAGCCACTTCTGCCGGGTTTAGATGGCAGTGATAGTCATAAATCGGCTGGTGGCTTGCGTGTTCATGGTACAAACGACGTGCAGTCTCATTCGACAGTAAAAAGTCTTCACATAAGAAATTCTTCATTGTTTGTACTCCTTATAACGCAGCCACGGTCGCAACGGCACCGTGTTCAATTAATGATTGGTACGCTGAACTTACCGCATCAATGACCTGCGGGCCTTGGCCTAGCTCGGCAGGGAAAATCGCTTCAACCGCAAGTAATGCTGGAACCACAGAAACATTGAGTCCATGCTGGTCGCAGATCTGGCGAAGTGTGTCTGCCATTGGATCGCGGACATCAATCTCATTGCCTTGCTCATCAACGCCAGATACATAGCGCATCCAGCCAGCGATGGCGGTTGCAAGCCACGAGAAATCTGAGCCTTGATCTAAATGGAATCGTAAGCTGCCACCCATACGTTGAGGGATCTTCTGGCTGCCATCCATCGCAATCTGCCACGTCTTGTGCTTCAAGCTTGGGTTAGTGAAGCGGTTGATCAGCAAGGTTGCGTAACCTTCTAAATCAGTCCCTTCAGGCATCGTTAACGAAGGTGCCTGTGATTTCATCATCATGTCAAAAGCGGCTTTTCGGTAGCCAGCATCCGTCATAGTGTCGGAAATATGGTCGTAGCCACCAAGGTATCCAAGGTAAGCAAGGAAAGAGTGACTGCCATTGAGCATACGCAGTTTCATCTCTTCGTAAGGCACCACATCTTCTACGAACTCTGCGCCAGCGACATTCCAATCTGGACGACCTGCCACAAAGTTATCTTCAATCACCCATTGGCGGAAGGGTTCACAGGCGATGCCACATGGGTCTTCACAACCAAGCAGTTCTGCAATTTCTGTCAGTGTTTCTTCTGTTGCTGCGGGTACGATACGGTCAACCATGGTGCATGGGAAGGTGACATTGGTTTCAATCCAATCACGTAATTCTGGGTCAAGCAGTTGAGCAAACTCAATGATCGCTGCTTTTGCTACATGACCGTTCTCTTGCACGTTATCGCAAGACATGACCGTGAATGGTGTTAAGCCACGTTCACGTCGAATTTTGAGCGCTTGCACAATGTAACCTAATGCTGATTTAGGTTCGCTTGGGTTAGCTAGGTCAGCGATGACTAATGGGTTATTTTTGTCGAGTTTTCCTGTCGCTGGGTCTGCGCAGTAGCCTTTCTCTGTGATGGTCATAGAAACGATAGCCACTTGAGGTTCGGCCATTTTTTCTAATACGGTTTCAATGCCGTCTAGGCTTGGGTGAAGAGATTCGGCCACTGAGCCGATCACTTTAACGTCTGTGGATTCAGCGCCTTTTTCAGCAACCGTGTAAAGGTGATCTTGCGTGCGAAGTGATTCAATTAAGTCTTCGCCTCCGAATAGGTTAATTTCGCAAATACCCCAATCAGTGCTGGTCTTGCTGAGCATTTCATTGGTGAACAACGCTTGATGCGCTCGGTGAAATGCACCGAAGCCTAGGTGCACGATACGGCTTTGGAGTGCTGAACGGTCGTAGTCAGGTCGTAGTACAGTGTTTGGCAGCGTAGAGTTAGCAACAGTCTTCATTATTCAGTTCCTTTTCCCGCCAGCGAACCAGCGGGATTTTATTATTTGATAAAGCGTTTGAGTGTTTAGCAGTCTTAGAATCTATCTGTGACCAAATTACGAACCGTAGCCCAGTACCAATTCAGGTAGGAACAAGCTCAGCTCAGGGATAAAAGTAACGGCCATTAGGGCTGCAATCAGTGCAGCATAGAATGGCAATAAAGGCTTGATGACTTTGTCGATGGCAATGTTGGCAACCGAACAACCGATGAACAGAGCACTACCTACTGGCGGTGTACAGATACCGATAGCAAGGTTGAAGGTCATCATGATGCCGAAGTGCACAGGGTCGATGCCTAGGTCTAGCGCGATTGGTAAGAAGATTGGTGTGAAGATAAGAACCGCAGGGGTCATATCCATAAAGATGCCAACAATTAACAGAATCACGTTGATAATCAGTAGGATCATTAGTGGGTCTTCAGAAACCGCGAGTAGAGCATCGGCAATCATGTAAGGTACATCGGCGTTCGCCATTGCCCAAGACATGCCCATTGATGCGCCAACCAGTAATAGAACGATAGATGTTGTTACTGCAGACTCAAGGATGATCTTTGGAATATCACCCCATTTCACTTCGCGGTAGACAAGCACAGCTAAAACAAACGTGTATACCACAGCAATTGCGGAAGCCTCAGTCGCAGTAAAGATACCGCCAATGATGCCGCCCATGATGATGCCGATCAGTGCTAAAGAAGGTGCTGCTTTTAGGAAGGTATTCCATACCATTGATGTGGAAGGACGAGCTGCGACTGGGTAGCCACGACGTTTCGCGATAATACCTGCCACCATCATGATGCTCAGGCCCATCAATAGGCCTGGGATGTAGCCTGCTAAGAACAATGCTGCAATAGAGGTACCACCAGAAACTAATGAGAACACGATCAGCGTGTTGCTGGGTGGGATAAGCAAGCCCGCAGGACATGACGTAATATTTACCGCAGCCGAGTAGTTTTCGTCATATCCATCTTTCTTTTGCAGAGGAGACATAGTGCCACCAACTGCAGCAGCCGATGCAACCGCTGAGCCTGAGATAGACCCAAACATCATGTTTGCCATCACGTTTACGTGGGCGAGTGAACCTGGTAGACGACCACCCAACACTTTCGCGAAGTTGATCAAACGCAGCGCGATGCCGCCTTGGTTCATGATGTTGCCCGCCAAAATGAAGAACGGAATTGCTAATAGTGCAAAGTTATCAAGGCCTGCCGCCATACGTTGAGCAACTACAGCAATTGCAGGCTCAAGCGGTAAGCTCATTAAGATGGTTGCTAGTGACGATAAACCAATCGCAAAAGAGACCGGTACACCGATTGTAAGCAGTACAGCGAAACTACCGAATAATGTCAGTATTACTTGCCATTCCATTGTGAAATCCTTCTATCAATCAAGTTGTGAGTCGGTGATCAAATCGTCACCTGACATTAATTGTTTAACGCGTTCGTAGGTAAATACGACTGAGTAAAAAATCATCAAAGCGCCACTAACCGGTAAGCAGAAGTAGATGTAGCCCATTTCTAAACCTAGAGCGGGAGTCAGTTGTCCCATCGCAAGTGTTTTAGCTGCAAGTTGGCTGCCACCGTGTACCAGAACGATATAAGAGAAAGAAGCGATGGCTATTTGGATAATGATTTCGTTGATTAATTTACGTTTGCCAGTCAGCTTCATCGTAAGTAGGTCGATGGCAAGGTGGCGTTTCAGACCTGTTGTGTAAGCAGCACCAATCAGGGCTACCCACATAAAGAGGTAACGAGCGAGCTCGTCGGTAACAGTACTTGGTTTGCCAATAACATAGCGGGATAGAACCTGCCATATCACGCATAGCACCAAGAAAGACGATAGAGACACTGTAAAGGCGGCCAACCCTCTATTTATGTAACTGACCAATTTATTCATGTTTATTTCCTTTCAACAAAATTGCGTATCTCATAACAATTGGTTTACCAATGTAAGAAATTGTTTCTATGTAGGGATGGGATGTTCAAAAATCTGGCTGAATCATAAGCTATTCATTTTTTGGTTGGCGTGAGCAACTTCACAAATGATTTTGGTTGACCAATTTATGGGTTTTTATTGTGACTTTGGTCAATCAATTTTAATTTCAGCTTTGACGGTTCCTTTTTTGAGCCCCAATATGAGCCCATAACAAAAAACACCCTACATTTTGGATAACCAATCCACGGAGAATAAGAATGATGATGACGCGTAAAACTTTGATTAGTGCGGTTGTCGGTGCTGCTTTGACTTTTGGAGCAACAGCTTCTGCTTATGCAGCGACAACATTGAAACTGAGCCATAACCACCCTCGTGACCATGCAGTACATGAAGCGATGACGTTTATGGCGAAAGAAGTACGTGAATTGACTGATGGTGAGGTGCGTATTCGTATTTACCCTGATGCTCAATTGGGTACACAGCGTGAATCTATGGAGCTGATGCAGAACGGCGCTTTAGATATGGTGAAAAGTAATGCTGCTGAGCTAGAAGCTTTTTCTCCTGCTTATTCATCATTCAACATGCCTTACTTATTCCGCGATCAAGCGCACTACTACAGTGTGACTGATGGTGAAGTAGGCCGTGACATTCTTAACTCTTCTCGTGATAGCGGCTTTATTGGTGTGACTTACTACGACGCTGGTGCGCGTAGCTTCTATACCAATAAGCCAATTAACACACCAGAAGATCTGAAAGGTTTGAAAGTTCGTGTTCAACCAAGCCCATCAGCAATTGCGATGGTGAAAGCGTTAGGCGGTAACCCAACGCCACTAGCTTACGGTGAGTTGTACACAGCACTGCAGCAAGGTGTCGTAGATGCGGCTGAAAATAACATTCCTTCTTTCAGCTTGAGCCGTCACAGTGAAGTGTCTAAATACTTCAGCTTAGATGAGCACACGATGGTTCCGGATGTGTTGGTTATCTCAACCAAAGCATACGATAAACTGACTGCAGAACAACAAGATGCGCTAATGAAGGCGGCAAGTGATTCATCTGAATTGATGAAAAAATTGTGGGCTGAATCGGAAGCAAAAGAGCGTGCTAAAGCCGAGAAAATGGGCGTTACTTTTGTGGAACCAGACAAGGCTGCGTTCGCACTAGCGGTTCAACCTATGTACGACGCGCTAGATAAAGCGGACCCAGAATTGAGCGCATTGATTGACCGTATTCAGGCTGTTGAATAACGAGCAAATATAGAAAAAAGAGTAATACAAAAACAAGGTGTTACTGCATTTTAAGATATAGAGGTTGACCAATTATATTTGGTCATTATGATGGCGAGAGAAATACAATGGAAAGAAGTGACAATATCATCATGATGCCTTTCGAGCCGAAAAGACCTTATCAGGAGATAGGGTTAGTACTAAGAAAAGAACTGATTGAAGGCCTGTATAAGGTCGGAGATAGGTTACCTCCAGAACGCGATATTGCTGATCGTCTAGATGTAAGCCGCACTGTAGTGCGTGAAGCGATCATCATGCTAGAGCTTGAAAACTTAGTTGAGGTAAAAAAAGGGTCAGGTGTTTATGTCCTGAACATTCCTACTCATTCTCGCGAGAATGTGGTCAGCGATGACGCTGGTCCATTCGAGATGCTGCAGGCCCGCCAATTACTGGAAAGTAATATCGCGGAGTTTGCGGCAACTCAGGTCACTCCGGGCGACATCATTAAGATGCGCTCTGCACTCGAACTCGAGCGCGAAGAGCTTGCAAGCGGCACTACCGATTGCAGCGGAGATGAAAGATTTCACATGTGTATTGCAGAGGCAACTCAAAACTCTGTGCTGGTAGATATGTTGAAACAATCCTGGGATCGACGCGAAAAGAGTCCAATGTGGAATAAACTCCACTCTCACATCAGTGGTCAAGATTACCGTGAAGAATGGTTAGATGATCACGCTCGTATCCTCGCCGCCTTACAGCGCAAAGACCCTGTCGCTGCTAAGAACGCAATGTGGCAACACCTTGAGAATGTTAAACAGCGTTTGTTAGCGCTGTCAGACATTGATGACCCAAACTTTGATGGTTACTTATTTAGCTCCAACCCAGTGGTGCTGCTTAGCTCAGAAAGCTAGTTCTGAAGCTAATGTTGAATTCAGCGACAAGGCTCCTCTTGAAAGCTGATTCATTCAATAGGTTGTAGATAGGTAATCGTCTTTAGACCGGCGTAGACCGGTGCTATCTCGGGCAGTAATTGTCATTGCTGCCATTAAGAAGTCGTTATTGCATTTAGCTTGATTAATTCGAGCCGGCTAAGTGCGTCTTAAAGAAAGGTAAGTCTCATGGAACAAACGTGGCGTTGGTACGGCCCTAATGATCAAGTCTCGCTAGACGATATTCGTCAAGCGGGCGCAACTGGTATTGTGAATGCACTGCATCATATTCCAAATGGTGAAGTTTGGACAAAAGAAGAAATCCTCAAGCGTAAAGCCATTATCGAAGAGAAAGGTTTAACGTGGTCGGTTGTAGAAAGCGTGCCTGTGCACGAAGAGATCAAAACTCAAACTGGCAACTACCAGCAGTGGATTGATAACTATAAGCAAACTCTGTCTAACCTTGCTGAGTGTGGCATCGATACGGTTTGTTATAATTTCATGCCAGTGTTGGACTGGACGCGTACCGATTTAGAATTTGAAATGCCTGATGGCTCGCGCGCACTGCGTTTTGACCAAATCGCGTTTGCGGCATTTGAGCTGCATATCTTGAAACGTCCAGGTGCAGAATCGGACTATTCAGAATCAGAGCAAGCTCAAGCGTTGGATTACTTCAACAACATGACGCCAGAGCAAATTCAGCAACTGACTAATAACATCATCGCTGGCCTGCCAGGCGCTGAAGAAGGTTACACACTAGAAGCGTTTCAAGCACAGCTAGATCGCTATGCGGGAATCGACAAAGACAAGCTACGTGAGCACATGTCTTACTTCCTCGCTGAGCTGATGCCTATCTGTGATGCGAATGGCTTGAAGATGGCGGTTCACCCAGACGATCCACCGCGTCCGATTCTAGGCTTGCCTCGCATCGTTTCAACGATCGAAGACATTGATTGGTTGACCGAGCATGTACCGAGCAAAATGAATGGCTTGACGATGTGTACGGGTTCATACGGTGTTCGTGGCGACAATGATCTGGTTAATATGATCAAAAAGCACGGTGACCGAATTTACTTTACGCACCTGCGTTCAACTAAGCGTGAAGAGAGCAACCCAATGACATTCCACGAAGCAGCGCACCTCGATGGTGATGTGGACATGTACAACGTTGTGATGGCTATTTTGGATGAAGAAAATCGTCGTGCAGAAGTGGGCGATCACCGCTTAATTCCAATGCGTCCGGATCACGGTCATCAAATGCTGGATGACCTTAAGAAAACCACTAACCCAGGTTATTCGGCGATTGGTCGATTGAAAGGCTTAGCTGAAGTTCGTGGTTTAGAGATGGCATTGAAACGCGCTTTCTATACCAAGTAACGACGGCATCTAGCTTTAAAATACTTTTAAAAACCAGAACTCATGTTCTGGTTTTTTGTATCTGAGCTCAGTAAAACTTCAGAGTTTGGATAACAACAATCACGCCCCTAACTTGGTAAAGGCCAACGGGGTTTGTCCAGTTTGCTGTTTGAAAAAAGCGATAAACGCACTGTTAGATGAGAACTCTAGCAAATGTGCCACATCACCGACTTGTCGGTTTTCTGAGAGCAGTTCAATCGCTTTAAACAAGCGCCATTGCTGTCGCCACTCTTGGTAAGTCATGCCTGTTTCGGCTTTGAATAATCGAGTAATCGTTTTGGTGCTTGCGCCAACCGAGTTCGCTAATGTCGAGAGGGCTGGGGCAAGAAAGGAATCGGTTCGGACTTGTTTGCAAAAGCTTTTAAAGCGGCGATCTGTCGGTAGTGGCAAGATAAACGAGTGTTGGTTAGCACTGTAAAACTCTTCCCAGAATAGGTTGGCGGTATTGGTGGTTTGCTCGCGGGCAACGTCCCAATCCCAGAAAGCCATCTTATTGATCAGGGCTTTTAAAAGCTCATTCACTTCCACAATTTCAATCGCTTCTGGGCAGGTGTAAATACTGCTATCAAAATAGAGCGACCGATAAGCAACCACATTGGTCATCTGCGCGCGATGTTTGGTATAAGGCGGGATCCACACGGCTTTAGTCGGCGGCAAAATGCAAATGGCGTTTTTTAAGGTCAAGGTGATGCAACCCTGTGGAGCATACAACAGCTGTCCTTTTACGTGGTGATGTATTCCTGAATCATGCTGACCTAGCTCTGCCGCAATCCCTATTACGGGCGCAGGTAAGCTGTCTGCATCAAACTCAATCGTTTCGCTGATTAATGCCATTTGTCCTAATCTTGTTGTTTTTGGTTTTAATGTTGTTAACGAGCCAAGGTTAGTTTCCCCTAGACTCCTCGTCAAGTTCACTGGTCTTGGAAAAATGATGAAAACAAAACCTTCTTTATGGCAAATGGTGCTATTGCTGATGTTCCCTCAAATCGCAGAAACCATCTATAGCCCGACTCTGGATTCAATATCGAAATCCTTTGATGTGAGTTACGCACAAGCGGCGCAAACCCTCTCGATCTACTTCTCAGCGTTTGCGCTCGGTGTTGTGGTATGGGGCATATTGGCAGACAAATGGGGGCGCCGACCAACCATGTTACTGGGCATGGGGTTATTCGCCTGTTCAGCACTTATTGCTATGCAAACCGACAGCTTTACGTGGTTGATGATAGCCAGAGCCATGGGTGCTTTCGGGCTTGCGGTGGGCTCGGTGGTGACACAAACCATGTTGCGCGATGCCTTTAGCGGCGCGGAACTGGCCAAGGTGTTTGGTTACATGGGGATGGGGCTGTCGATTAGCCCAATCATCGGGCTGCTTCTTGGCGGTCAACTAAGCCAAGCGGGCGGGCATCAATATGTGTTTATTGCCTTGTTTATTATGGTGTTAGCGTTGTTGGCACATAGCCTATGGTCATTGCCTGAAACGCAACAATCTAAGCAGCCATTGCAGTTAAAGTCACTCAGTATTCACATGATCAAAGATAGCGATATATGGATGTCTGCGTTGCTGGTTGCGTCGTTCAATATTGCGCTATTTTCCTATTATCAATTGGGTTCATTTGCCTTCATTCAACTTGGATTTAGCGTTGAGCAGTTTGGCTACAGCGGCATTGTGCTTGGGTTCGGGACTCTGTTGGGAAGCTTGGTGAACAAGACATTGTTGAAGAGACAAGTGTCTTCAATGTCTCTGATTGGTATCGCAGCAGGGCTTCAAACATTAGGTGCGGTGGGTGTGTATTTTTCACAACACACGATCTGGTTCTTGCTTCCAATGATGTTGGTGGTTATGGCGTTTGGTATTGCGATCCCCAATGTGTTGAGTCGCACATTAGTCAGCTACCAATCTCAAGCAGGAAGTGCAGGCGCACTGTTTGGTTTGATGTATTACACCTTGATCGGCTCAGGGCTCGCTTTAGCGGGAATGATTCAAGATTTAGGGGTGGTGTTGGTACTTTGCGGCGCTTTGTCTGTGTTGGTGACGATACGCAACCGACTCCAGCTCAAACGCTAAGTCTCTCATCTGTATTGATAAATTCCGTGTCCTGTTTGGCGCGGAATTTATCATTTCTTGGTGTGTAAATTTGGATATTGACAGAGGTAGAGTGATCGTTCTACCCTGTAAGTAGAACAATCATTCTACCCTTTGTCGGGTATTGAGAGAGCACTATGTTGAGAGAACAGATTGCAGCAAGCCTTGAAGTGGCGTTTAGCCAGCAAGGTTTTGCTGAGCCGAGTGTTGCACAGCTGAAAACGGCGTGCGATGTAAGCCTAAGAACCTTGTATAAACACTTCCCTTCAAAAGAAGCGATGATCGTTGGTGCCTTGGAGTATCGACACCAACGTTACCTAGATTTCTTGTTGGAAACGTCGCCTGAAAAGGGGCTCGCATCGGTTACTCATATCTTCAACAAGCTTCAACAATGGTTAGAAGAATATGCGCCGCACGGGTGTATGTCGATGAATGCGATGGCCGCGTTTCCCGATAATGAGCTTATCAGCCAAGCGGTTACACAGCATAAAGAACAAGTTCGTTTGCTAATAGGCAAGCAGAGCCTGCGAGAGGAGCTCGCGACACCGCTGTTTTTACTTCATGAAGGAGTATCAAGCGCGTGGCCAGTCTTAGGCGAAGAAGCAGTGGCATCGGCACAGAAGATGGTGACAAAATTACTCAAGGAAACAGTATGAATTTCGAGATACCAAAAACAATGAAAGGCGCAGAGATGCTAGGACACGGCGGGGCAGAAATGCTTGGGTACCGTGAAGACATTGCTGTTCCACAAATTGAGCCTAATGAAGTGCTGATCAAAGTCATGGCAGCAGGCGTTAATAATACCGACATCAACACGCGAATCGGTTGGTATGCAAAAAGTGATGATTCAGACGATGCCAGTTGGTCTGGCGAAGCGTTGAAATTCCCTCGCATCCAAGGTGCCGATGTGTGCGGTTTCATCGTAGCCGTTGGTAACGAAGTTTCGGCTGAACGTATTGGCGAGCGTGTTCTGATTGAGCCTTGTTTGACCGAGGTTTATGGACAAGATCTACCACAGCCATGGTATTTCGGATCTGAATGCGATGGTGGTTTCGCTGAATACACCAAAGTAGCAGCTAAGCATGCTTACGCGGTGAACAGTTCTATGTCGGATGTTGAGCTAGCGTCTTTCCCATGTTCTTACTCAACAGCAGAGAACATGCTAACTCGTGCCAATGTGGCTGAAGGTGATCGCGTGCTTATCTCAGGTGCATCGGGCGGTGTGGGCTCTGCGGCTATTCAGCTAGCAAAAGCTCGCGGCGCGTATGTTATTGCCATCACTAGCCCAAGCAAGAACCAACAGTTACTTGAACTTGGCGCTGATGAAGTGATTGCCCGTGATGCAGATTTGGTTAAAGCGCTAGGCGAAAGCAGTGTGAATGTGGTTATCGACTTAGTCGCCGGTGACAAATGGCCGGAATTCCTTGAAGTGCTGAAACCACATGGTCGCTATGCCGTATCTGGCGCAATTGGTGGCGCTATGGTTGAGCTTGATGTTCGCACTTTATATCTTAAAGATCTCAGCTTTTTTGGTTGCACAGTTTTAGAACCACAAGTATTCCAGAACCTAGTCAACCGTATTGAGAAACAGCAGATTGGCGCCATCGTTGCAGATTCTTATCCGCTAGCCGATATCCATAAAGCGCAAGATGAGTTCTTAAAGAAAAAGCATGTTGGTAAGATCGTGTTGGAAGTGGCAGAACGCTAGTTTTAGTCAGCTTCACGGTTTAGATTTATGGAAGAGCGAGCAAGCGTTATGTGCTCGCTCTTCTTGTTTCTGGCGAATACTGGCGGGCTCAGTCTTGCAACCCGTTGAGTAACAGATCCTATACAGCTGAAAGGTTAATGATTCATTTATCATTGTGTGGTTTATTAATTAACTGTGCGATAATCACCGCCGTTATATATCCCTATCTATGTTGTATTCATCTAGGAGCCGTATTGATGTTTAAAAGGGTATTGCAGGCATTATTCTCACCTTTTGTTGATTCAAAAAACAAACCCTCTGCAGAGCCTGCCCAACAAGAGCAGCAGCAAACCGTTGCTACTGATTCTGTTCAGTCTTCAATCTTTGTTCCGCCGTCGTCCACTCAGCCATCATCATTAATCGTCGATAATACGCTTAGCCTTCACGATGGTGAGTTCCTTGATTATTTGTTTGGAGAGTCTCGTCTTCGAACGGAGTCAGACCCATTTAGTGATTTTGTCGCTTGTCAGATCGAACGTTTGATTCGCTCTCCAAAAGCCCTGCTTAATGAACTGCCAGTGATGCCAGCCTCTGTAACCACGTTAATGGCAGAATTACAGAGCGACGAGTTTGATGTCGATGCATTGTTAAGAGTGATTGAGCGCGAGCCGAGTATGGCTGCCGATGTGATTAAACTGGCTAACAGCGCCTTCTACAAACGCAGTGAAAAACAAGTTACTGACTTAAAAACTGCTTTCCTCAATATGGGTTCACAAGGGCTAATTGAAGGCGTGGTTAATTCTTACATGAAGAACTTCACGCCGGGGAACAATATTTACTGGCGTCACTTCGGTGAGAAAATTTGGAATCACAGTGTTCAAACCGCGTCGTTTTCTAAGGAGTTGATGAAAGACTCTTCATCTCAAGAAGAGCAAGCAGCGGCGTATTTTGTTGGGTTAATTCGCAACTTAGGCAAGATGATCATTTTCCAGATGATGGTAGAAGCCTTCAAGCATGTTGATCCTTCTGTTCCACCTAACTCGTTAGCATTGAAGCGCCTGATGAACAGCTACTCCATTCGCCTGACTTACACCATTGCTAAGTTCTGGGAACTGCCAGAATCAGTGTTGACCGCGATTGGCTACCAAGAGTCGAGCCGATACGAATGCACGCCACTTGGTCAAGCTGTGTTTGAAGCTAACTACTTGAGTGAGCTGTGCTATTTACTGGAAGAACAAACGATTGAAGTCGAGCAATTTAAGCGCAGATGCAAAGAGACACTGATGTCTCCGGCTGCATACAAAGTGGCTAACCGTATCTATAAAGAGTCTGAATTATCGCTAGTGAGCTAACCCTTAGCCTATTCGACCTACGCTGTGACTGAACATAATGATTGGTTGCAGCTTGGTTGGGCTAGGTTGTGAAATACATTCAGCTACGAAATACGCTTACAAATGGCTAATCCACAGCTTGTCGAGTTCGCACCAACCGAAACCATTTACTTGTGCGCCGTGTATCTTTTCAGAAACCTCTAAGTTGAACGCCTCTTGCTTGAGCTCAGTCACAACCCCAGATTCATGCAACCAATGCCGGAGCGACAACAGTGCATTCATCGCTAACTCAAAGTCTGGTTGGTTTGTTATTGAAGCTAAGCCTTGTTCGATTGTCTCTAGCATCTCAGAAGGTAAAGTTAATTCCTCAAACGGGAAGCGAGTGAAAAAGCTTAACCACGAAGTGAAGGTGTCGTTCTCATCAATAATACTGCACAGCGCGACGTCTTTGGTAGTTAGGTAGTGAGTTAGGTAGTGCCCATATTCCACGCTGGTTTTGTGGTCGCCGGATACTGATAATTGCTCGAAAAGGGTTTGGCATTCAGAGGTGTCTTCAACGGTGAACTCCCGCTCTGTTTTCGACAACGTTGGGTTTTGAATTTTGAAGAAGGTTGAGCCGAATTCCGGTTGGGAAGCATGGCCATCGCAAGCCACAGTGGTCGTTTTCTCGGGCAGTTTCACGCACACCTGATTTTGAGCGCAGGCTTTGCTCTGTGCCCATTCCGGGTAGACCCACAACTCGACTCGATTAAGAATCGGCGTGCTGTGTGAATACGCGCTATTGCGGCTCAATCTCAACATCTTGCTTGAGAAGATGTCTAATGAGAACGCGCCAGATCCAATCAGCCTATCAGTCGGTGATGAGTGATCGAATACGGAGGCTTCAGCCCTAGCAAGTAGGCGCGGTAAATGCCAATCAGGTTGATTCAATTTCACGACAACCACATTGCCTGCCAAGACAGAGACCTCATCAATATGCTGATAACAGCGACGCCATATTTTGCTTTGGCAGAGCGAGTTAAGGTTGCGTGCTATGTCTTGAGGTTCGAGTGTTCGACCGTTATGAAAGTGAACACCATTGCGAATCTGAAAGTGCCACTGTGTCGCATCTTGATTAGGCTGCCAATGATAAGCCAGATCGCCGCTGAGTTTGCCGTGCTTAACGGAGGTTAGGCGTTGGCAAACTTGCATAACTAAGAAACGTTCGGTGCGTCTAAGCACGCGTTGAGGGTGAAGCGCTTCGAGTTCTCGGTGAAACGGGATGTACGCGATATTCTGCGTCGACGGATTGGTATTGCTTAGAAAGGCTTGCAACTCAGTGCCAGCATTGCGGCCGTTGAAGCTCAAGGTGCTAAACACCTGTTCTATGTTGCCTGCGTCAGCTTGGGTTTGTGCGTATTGGTAACACGCCGCAATGGGTTCAACCAGACACGTGAGTTGTGCCTTCTTGCTGCGGCCTGAGCTAGCTTGCCACTCAATCCAGCCTTGTGCTGTCATCGCTTTGAGTAAGGTCTGAACGTGACGTTCACTCACGTGCAGCAGTGTGGCCAGTTGGTTGACCTGACAATGTGATACTCCAGGCCCAAAAGCCTGAAATATCTTTTCATACAGTTCAAGCTTGCGCTTAAGGTTGCCCAATTTGCTTTTCCTAACGACGAGGTTGAGTTAAATGTGGACAGCCAGAGTCAATCAGTGCTTTTTCCATCGTGCCGAGAACTCGAGAGGTTATCTCTGAGCTTAGGATATTCGATTCAGTTTTGCCTTGAAGCACCAAATCTGAAAAATGGTCGATTTCAAACTCGAATCCATTCCCTGTCACTCGGTAGTTAATGGTCGACTTTTTGCCTTGATGTTCAATCTCAATAAAGGCCGGATTCCACCATTTTTCGTGAATGGTGATTTTGGTTTCAGGTCCACTCAAGTGTGCTGTTCGGGGAAGGTTTTGCACTGTTGATGCCGATATCTTACCGCTTATATCACCAGAGAATGTAAAGCATGCATTGGTATCAACATTCGCTCCCTCATAAAGACACGACATCTCTACCTGAGGTTTTGAAGGGTTTACACCCAGCGTTCGGCACAGATCGTAAAAGAACCAAAGCCCATAGACCCCAACATCGAGTGTTGCTCCGCCTGACAAATCCGGATTGAAGATAAACAAATCGGGCTCATAGTCATGATGGTTACCAAAGCTGGCTTCGATTGAATCTATCTGAATGTTGTTATCGACCAAGAATGATTGGAGCTCACGATATGCGGGAAACACCACGGTTTTCATTGCTTCTAACAGCATCACGCCATTTTGCTTCGCGAGAGCTTTCATCTCAAGCCAGTCACCAAGGTTGGTAAAAGCCGGCTTCTCGACCAATACATGTTTTTTATTCTTTAGAAACAACTCAGTGAGTGGCTGGTGGTATGGGTGAACCGTAGCGATGTAAACCGCTTCAACACTTGGGTCATTCGCCATCTCTTCATAAGAACCATACGCCTTGTCGCAAGCAAACTTGTTGGCGAACGTGGCTGCGCGTGAGTGATCTCTGGCGGCAACCGCATCAAGCTCACCATGCAGACAGTGCTCTGTTACTGCAGTCGCGAATCGATTGGCGATATTGCCTAGCCCTGCGATGCCCCATTTAATTTTTCGTTGCGTGTCGCTCATCAGTTGCTCCAAATCGTTGTTTTGTATCAGTGTACTCAGAGACGTCACATACAAATAGAGAACAGATTTCTCAACCTGTTCTCTATTTATTTTATTCTAGTTGAAGCTCAGGATTAGCTCTGTATTGAGTGTTTCCAATCGGCTAGGGCTTTAATGTGTTTTGGCCCGATGCCACAACAGCCACCGATAATATTCGCGCCCAGTGCATGCCAGCGTTTAGCGTAAGTTAAGTAACCTTGGCCATCCAGCTCACGCATCTCCTGAAACATATCATTCGCTTCATGTTCGTTGCTGATAGGCGCAAAATTGTTGGCATAGACACCAACTTCTAAATCACTGCCTAGCTCATCGATCACTTTCTTGGCATCGATAATGGCTTGATCCATCACTTCAGGCACTGAACAGTTAAACATAATGCCTGTCGCGTTTGATTGGCAGGCAAGTTTGATCGCGTCTGTTACGCTCTCGCCAGAACGAATATTGGCAGAATCGCCCTTGGTGTCTTCCAAACTGAATGCGTAGTAACACGGCTTATCTGACTGCTTAAGAACCGCATGAATGGATTCGAACTCTTGCAGGCTGCAGATGGTTTCCGCTATCCAAAGATCGATGTTTGGATCCTGGGCATCGTAAAGCGTTTGAATGATTGGCGCTGCCTCTTCTACCTTAAACAAGTCTGGTCGGTAGCTGCCAAATGGCGGTGGAATCGCGCCTGCTACTTTCACTGTGTGGGGTGCATTGTCTGCAACTGCTTTAGCCAGCTCACCAGACAGTGTGGCTAGTTCAAAGCCTCGCTGCTCGAACAGCTCTTCACCCAAATGAAAAGGCACACAGGCGTAGCTATTGGTGATTAGGATTTCAGCACCTGCATCGACAAAGTTTTGATGCGCTTGGCTAACAAATTCGGGTGCTTCAATCAGCGCTTGAGCACTCCAAAGCGGTTGAGAAAATGGCGCGCCAATTTCTTTGAGTTCTCGGCCCATGCCGCCATCAAGTATGGTTAGTGTTTTCATATTCAATACTATCTAAACAATTGCTGAAGTTCTGCTGCCACCATATCAGACAACCTTGTCAGACAGAAGCCATCAAGCCAGGTTCAACTATCGATGAGGGAGTTTCGTTATAGGTGGTCTAGCGGGCTAGTCGTGCCGCTAAAGTGTTGCCCAATAACGTGAGTGTATATCTGAGTTGTCTTAACATCACTGTGCCCCAGTAACTCTTGAACCGTTCTGATATCGGAGCCTGACTTTAGAAGTTGCTTAATAAATTGATTGTATAAATAGGCTAGAGCATTGAGAGCTACCTTTTGAGTATTGATGGCTACTTTTTGTTGATTAGCTAAATGAGAAAGAAAGGAGACAACTTCAGCGGCATGCATCTGTTCAGGGTGTTTAAGCTTATGAAAATGAATGAAGTATTTTATCCAGTAACAGTAGGCTTTGATTGTCTTGCGACTATAGCCTCGCATCGTCATATGTTCGCAAATTGCCTGCATGAATTGACTCGCCATATATTCCCCTCACAAAATCTGTACATACAGACAGTTTATTGCTTGTTGAATAATTAATGACTTAAAAAAGAGTGGTTTTTAACTCTGATTGAGCACGAATTTAACGAGAGGCTTATTTTAAATTATTGATTATACTGCAGATTTATGGGTGGTTAAGAATGAGGCCGAGCGTTACATAGTCGGCAATATGTGCTTGCACGTTTTCACACTTATTGTTTAGACCCACTTTTATATTAAATGCATAGCATTCAGTTGGTTATGAGTGACCTTTTTGATATGTTAAGCGGATGGATTCGTGCTTGCACAATATTAAAATGTTATGTGCTTGGAGGCTAAATGGTAACGTTCACAGAGAAAGAGTTAGATGCTGTGTTGAATAATGCAGTTGAAACCAATCCTGATTTTCTGAGATGGTTCGTTCATCAGACGAAATTTAGAAGTGGTGGATACAAGTACCTGTGGTCTCGTTCAGACCATCCTTGGGGAATAATTGACTTCGAAAGGCTTGATCCTGCAACTAATGGTACAGTGACCGAAAGGCGTCAATCCGAAACAGATATTCTGGTGGTACTTGAGGGGCAAGATGGTGGCAGGGTCGCTCTCCACATAGAGAACAAATTATCCGACGGGCACTTTACGGAATATCAAGCGGAAATGTATTCGCAAAGAGCTAAACAATGGATGAACAAAGAGAAGTTTAAGAACTATACAGACTTCCAAACCATCCTAATTGCTCCTCAATTCTTTTATAATAACAACATAGAGAAAGCTAGGTTGTTTGATTGCTATATAAGCCATGAAGATATTGGTAAGTATCTGGCGAAGTTCGCTTTAGAACGCACATAACAAATAAGGATTAAGGTGTTGCGCAGCCAACACTAAATCCCGAGTGTTGAACAAGCCCGAAGCCACTTTATTAAGTAAATTGTACGATTG